>VBDE01000214.1 GCA_005883665.1 Betaproteobacteria bacterium | reverse complement strand
GAGCGCGGCCGATTTTGCGAACGACCTGCGCGAGTGCAGGCAGCAGATGGAGACCGTCCAGCAAGGCACGGGCCCGATCCTCGCAACGACGCGCCCCCCGATTCCGGTGGCGCCCCAGGCGGCGACAGCCCCGATTGCGCAGAATCCGGGAGGGGAATCGGGGGAAGAGGTCGCGTCGGTGCCCTCGCCGACCAAGGGCATCTCGCGCGCGTTCGATTCGCAGGAAGCGACGCAGCGCCTGATGCGTCAGATCGGCGCGGACGGGACGACCGAGTTCGTTTCGACCAAATCCATTTCGGCGACGTCGATATCGCGCGACCGGGCGCTGCGCCCCGGACAGCGTCCGTGGGGGCAGCGCGAAAACGTGATCATGGCCGCCACCGTCGGGGCTGCGGTCGTCATCGCAACGGTGATCGCTCTGGTCTGAGCCCCGACCCGCGGCGCGCCCGACGCGAGGCGCGAGGCGATAGAATGACGGCTTTTGAAAGTCAGCATGCGCCGCCGGCTGTTCGTCACCACCGCCCTGCCCTACGCGAACGGCCCGTTCCACATCGGCCACATAATGGAATACATCCAGGCCGACATCTGGGTGCGGTTCCAGCGCATGCAAGGCCACGAAGTGCACTTCATCGGCGCCGACGACGCTCACGGCGCACCGATCATGCTGGCGGCGGAGAAGGCGGGGAAATCGCCGGAGCAATTCATCGCGGAAATCGCCAAGGGGCGCAAGCAATACCTCGACGGATTCCACATCGAATTCGACAACTGGCATTCGACTCACTCGAAAGAAAATACCGAGCTCTCGCAAGACATCTACCGCAAGCTCGATAAGGCGGGTCTGGTCTACAAGAAGGCGGTCGAACAGTTCTTCGATCCGGTGAAGGGCATGTACCTCGCCGACCGCTACATCAAGGGCGAGTGACGGAGACGCGTGCGAAAATTGTGGCACCGTCTATTCGCCTACGAAGCTGAAGAATCCGTATTCGACGCTTTCGGGCGCGAAGCCGGTACTGAAGTCTTCGGAGCACCACTTCTTCAAGCTCTCCGATCCGAAGTGCAAGGAGTTCCTGCGCGAGTGGATCAACGAGCCCGGCCGGCTTCAGCCACAAGTGGCGAACAAAGCGAAAGAGTGGCTCGAGGGCAAAGGCGACAAGACGCTCGCCGACTGGGACATCTCGCGCGATCCGCCTTATTTCGGAATCCGAATTCCCGATATCAAGGAAGAGAAATATCTATACGTCTGGCTGGATGCGCCAATCGGATACCTCGCCTCTCTGAAAGACTACTTCGATTCGGGAAAGGCAAAGGCGAAAGGCGAAACCCGCAGCTTCACCGAGTACCTTGCCGCAGACAGCACCGAGATGATCCATTTCATCGGCAAGGACATCATCTACTTCCACACCCTGTTCTGGCCGGTCATGCTCAAGTACTCCGGCTACAAGATCCCGGACCACGTCTACGTCCACGGCTTCATCACCGTCTCGGGCGACAAGATGTCGAAATCGCGCGGCACGGGCATCGACCCGCTGCGCTATCTCAAGCTCGGAATGAATCCGGAGTGGTTACGCTACTACATCGCTGCGAAGCTCAATGCGAACGTCGAGGATTTGGATTTCAATCCCGACGACTTTTTGGCGCGCGTCAACAGCGATCTGGTCGGCAAATACGTAAACATTGCCAGCCGTGCAGCAGCTTTCATCACAAAACACTTCAATGGCCGGTTGAAATACATCGGTGGCACGGAGCCCCTGATTCAAGGTGCGCGCGCATCGGCGCATCTCATAAGGGAAAGCTACGATGCGCGCGAGTTCGGAAAGGCGATACGGGACGCAATGGCTATTGCCGACCGCATCAATCAAGGTTTCGACGCGAAACAGCCCTGGGTCCTCGTGAGGGACTCTGCGAAGCGGGACGAACTACACGACATATGCTCCCGCGCCCTTCAAGGGTTTAAGCTCCTCTCCATAGTACTCGCACCTGTCTTGCCGAAGCTCGCGGACGATGCCGCAAAAGGGCTATTTGGCCTCGACCGCGCGTTTCTGTGGCCTGACGCGGACGTATTGCCTACCAACATCAAACCCTACCAGCACCTCATGACCCGCGTCGAAGAAAAACAACTCGACGCGTTGTTTGATGTCAGCAAGGAAACAACCATGACTGCCCCCTCGTCCCAGCCCTCTCCCGCGGCAGCGGTAGAAGGAGTCATCTCCATCGACGACTTCAACAAAGTCGATCTCCGCATCGCCAGAATCGTCAAAGCCGAGCACGTCGACGGCGCGGACAAGCTCCTGAAGCTCACGCTCGACATCGGCGACGGGATGCGCACGGTGTTCGCCGGCATCAAGTCGGCTTACGATCCGTCGAAGCTCGAAGGCCGGCTCACGGTGATGGTGGCGAATATCGCGCCGCGCAAGATGAAATTCGGTGTGTCGGAAGGGATGGTTCTAGCCGCATCCGGTGAAGGGCCGGGACTATTTCTCCTCTCGCCCGACAGCGGCGCGCAAGCCGGAATGAAGGTCAAGTAAGAATGGGCATGGCTTCCTCCCCCCTCGCGGGCTCGCTTCTGGTCGCGATCGGCTGGTTCGCGGTGGCCGTGCTGGGGCTGGCCCCGACGAACAACGCATTTTTCGCGAGACGAATCGCCTTTCCGCTGGGCGCGGCCGCCGGCGTCGCCCTCGCTGCGTTCGGATTGCAGGCGATGTGGCTGCCCCCGCAGTCCCTGACGCTACCGCTCGGGTTGCCCGATCTGCCCTTCCATCTGCGTATCGACCCGCTCGCGGGATTTTTCCTGATGCTGCTCGGTTCGGTTTCGGCGGGCATCTCCGTGTACGCCGCCGGTTATTTCGGCAACGAGCCCTCGGGACGGCTCACGCTCATCAGCCTGCAGTACCACGTTTTCCTCGCGAGCATGGCCTTCGTCCTGCTCGCCGACGACGCATATCTCTTCATGGTCGCCTGGGAAACGATGGCGCTCTCGTCGTATTTTCTGGTCACCACCGACCACCAGCAGCCGGCGATCCGCAGCGCGGGGTTCCTCTATCTTCTGATCGCGCATCTGGGAGCGATCGCGATCCTGCTTTGCTTCGGCGTTCTGCACGGCGGCCGCGGCGACTACACGTTCGACGCGCTGCGCGCCGCTCAGCTGCAGCCGGCGTGGGCGACGGTGGCCTTCCTGCTCGCGTTCTTCGGATTCGGCGCCAAGGCGGGGATGCTGCCGCTTCACGCGTGGCTACCGGAGGCGCATCCGGCCGCGCCCTCGCCGGTGTCGGCACTGATGAGCGGCATCATGCTGAAGACCGCCATTTACGGCATGGTGCGGGTGATCTTCGACCTGATCGGCAACGTGCGCTGGGAGTGGGGAATGGTGGTGCTCACGGTCGGCGCGGCAACGACGCTCTTCGGCGTGCTCTACGCCCTCATGCAGCACGATCTGAAGCGCCTGCTCGCCTACCATTCGGTCGAGAACATCGGCATCATCCTGCTCGGCCTGGGGATGTCCATGGTGTTTATCGGTTTCGGCCACGCGGCAGCCGGCGTGCTTGCCCTGATCGCCGCGCTCTACCACACGCTCAACCACGCCGTGTTCAAGGGGCTCCTTTTTCTCGGAGCGGGCTCGATCCTTCACGCCACGGGCCTGCGCAACCTGAACGACATGGGAGGCCTCATCCGCGGCATGCCGAGGACCGCGTTCTATTTCCTAATCGGCGCGCTCGCCATCTCGGCGTTGCCGCCCTTGAACGGATTCGTCTCGGAGTGGCTGACTTTCCAGGCCGCCCTGCAAGCGACGATCCTTCAGCACGGTGTCGTGCGGAGTCTCTTGCCGCTTTTCGCCGCGACTCTCGCGCTCGCGGGCGCCCTGACCGCGATGTGCTTCGTCAAGGTCTACGGCATCGCGTTTCTCGGTCAGCCGCGCGAGCCTGCCCATCGCACGCCGGTGCCGCACGCCGGCGACGCCGGCAGGATGGAACGCTACGGCATGGCCTGGCTTGCCGCAGGCTGCTTCGTGCTCGGACTTTTCCCGAGCTCGTTCCTGCTGATGCTGAACCGCGTCGGCGTGTCCCTGACCGGCCAGGGGTTGTCCGAGCAGGCGCTCGCCGGCTCGGGCTGGCTGTGGCTGGTGCCTACCTCGGCCGAGCAGGCGAGTTACTCGCCCATCATCTTCCTCGTGGTCATCGCTCTAGCGACCCTGCTCGCGTTCCTGCTGGTGCGCCGCTTCTACCACGGCCGCGTGCGCTTCGCCGCTCCCTGGGACTGCGGCTATCCCGAGCAGAGTTCGCGAATGCAGGACACGGCGGATGCCTTCGGCCAGCCGATCCGACACGTCTTCGGCCCGCTCTACCGCATGGACCGCCGGCTGCCCGGTCCCGAGGACGCCGAGCCCAGATATTCGCTCAAGGTCGAGGACCGCCATTGGTACTGGCTGTACCTGCCCGTGGCGCGGGCGGCCGAATTCGTTTCCTCCAAGATCGCCCTGCTGCAGCAGGGCCGCATCAGCATCTACCTGCTCTACAGCTTCATCACCCTGATCGCGCTACTGGTGTTCGTGCGATGAACAGCGCTCCCGGCATCGCTTTCCAGATCCTGCAGTCGGTGTTCGTCGTGCTCGCCGCGCCGCTCCTCACGGGCTGGGTGAACCAGTGCCGCGCCTGGCTGCAGAACCGCTCGGCGCCTTCCATCCTGCTGCCCTATTTCACGCTCGCGAAGCTGTTCCACAAGGACGCGGTGTTCGCGCACGACGCGTCGCCGATTTTCCGCTGGACGCCGTACATCCTGTTCGGCTGCATGTGGCTCGCCGCCGGCATCGTTCCGGTTCTCGCGACCGGCCTCCCCTTCGCGCCCGCCGCGGACATCATCGCGCTGGTGGGCGTATTCGCCCTCGCGCGCATGTTCTCGGCGCTCGCGGCGATGGACATCGGCACCTCCTT
>VBDE01000213.1 GCA_005883665.1 Betaproteobacteria bacterium | reverse complement strand
ACCCACTTCGTGATGGTGTACTTCGCACTCAACGCCCTGCTGCTCCATGGCGAGCACCATGGCGTTGCGGATGTCCTGCAGCGTGTCCGTCGGCGGCACCGGGAAATAACCGCCTTTTATCGGGGCACGGTGACCCATGTTGCCGCCCTCGTATTCCTCCCCGGAGGACCACGGGGCTTCCTCGGATTTGATCTTGCAGAAGCAGCCGGACATGTCGACGTTCCAGGTCACCGAGTCGAAAATGAAGAATTCGGGCTCGGGACCGAAATAGGCGGTGTCGCCCAAACCGCTCGATTTCAGGTAGGCCTCGGCGCGCTTAGCGATGGTGCGCGGGTCACGGTCGTAGCCTTTTCCATCGGAGGGTTCGACGCAATCGCAGGTGATATTGAGCACTGGCTCATCGGTAAAGGGGTCCATTCGCGCACTGTCTGGATCGGGCATCAACAACATGTCCGAGGCTTCGATGCTCTTCCACCCCGCGATCGAGGAGCCGTCGAAGAAATGTCCGCTCTCGAACTTATCCATGGTGAACGCCTTGACCGGCACGGATACGTGTTGCTCCTTGCCACGGGTGTCGGTAAAGCGCAAGTCCACGAACTTGACCTCCTTCTCCTTGATCATTTTCATGACGTCATTGGCAGACATTGCCATTGCAGGATCTCCTCGGGTTGCGGATTGTTGGTGGGGTTATGAAGGGAAACAGAGCGCTAGGTCGATGGAATCTCTGCAGATTCCATGCCATCCGGCGCAAAAAAGGCAGGCCATTGTGCCATAAGAGAGCACTCGAAGCGATTTAGGGGGCTGGCGCACCAAACCGGCGCAAAGCAGTCATTATGCGCACCGTACCGGTGCGAATCAACTCCTACCGCTTCGTCTGGAGCTAGACTATGCATATCGCGTGACTACCGAATCTCATCATGAAGAAAGACTCCGTCGAGAGCATCCTCGCCCAGGCCAAACAGCGAGCTGAGGCGATGAATCTACCTTACGCTGGAGCATTGCTGCCACTCGAAGCGCACGCGTTGATGCAAAATGACCCGGAAGCGAAACTGGTCGACGTGCGCACCCAGGCCGAGTGGGACTATGTCGGTCATATTCCTGAATCGGTACTGATCGAATGGAACACGTATCCGAGCGGCCAACGCAATCCACGGTTCCTCGAACAGCTCCAGGCGCGGGTCGCGAAGACCGAAGCACCGGTAATGTTCTTGTGCCGCTCCGGAGCACGCTCCCACCACGCTGCAGCAGCGGCAACCCAAGCGGGTTATCCCAACTCCTACAATGTGCTCGAGGGATTCGAAGGCGAGAAGGATCCGCACGGCCATCGCGGTACGGTCGGCGGCTGGCGATTTGCCGGCTTACCCTGGGTCCAAGGCTGACCTACGCTAAGGGCTCGATCGGCTCTCCCCTCGGTTATCCCGCCGACCAATTGACGACTCCCGCGTAGGCCGTAACGAGCACCGCTACGCCGAAAGCGATCCGGTACCAAGCGAACGGCGTGAAGTCATGCGTGGCGATGTAGCGTAGCAGCCAACGCACGCAGAGGAAAGCGGAGAAGAACGCTGCGGCTGAGCCGACCGCGAACATCCCTACATCGCCAGAATCGAAGAGCGCGCGGTTCTTCCAGAAATCGTATGCGCCGGCCGCCACGAGCGTCGGCACGGCTAGGAAAAAGGAAAACTCCGTCGCCGCGCGCCGCGAGAGTCCGAACAGCATCCCGCCGATGATGGTCGCTCCCGAGCGTGAAGTACCGGGGATCAGCGCGAACGACTGGGCAATACCGACTTTCAATGCGTCTTTCCAGGTCATTTCGTCCACGCTCTGAATTACGGCGGCGCGTCGACGTCTTTCCACCCAAAGAATGATGAACGCTCCGACGATGAACGCGAGCGCAACGGGCACGGCGTGGAAAAGATAGGTCTTGATCAGCTTGCCGAAGGCGAGGCCTAGCACCGCGGCGGGAGTGAAAGCGACAAGGAGATTGAGCGCGAAACGCTGCGCGGCGCGATCGGTGGCGAGGCCCGCCAGCACGCGCCCGAACCGCTTACGGTATTCCCAGACGATGGCGAACATCGCGCCGGTCTGGATAACGATCTCGAATACCTTTGCCTTCTCATCGGTGAAGCCAAGCAGGTCGCCGACGAGGATCAGGTGTCCGGTCGACGAGATCGGCAGAAACTCGGTCAGGCCCTCCACGACACCGAGGATGAAAGCCTTTGCGAGCAACGCGAATTCCACTGCGTCTCCAGAAAATAAAAGGCGGCAGAAACTGCCGCCTTGAAATTCTAACGGAAACCGCCGGAAGCGGTGACGAGCCTAGTTCATCGCTTGACCTCGATGCCTCAGGCCTTCTGATACACCTCCGCGCCTTTCCTGACGAACTCCACCGCCTTCTGTTCCATACCCTTCTTCAACGCATCCTGCTCTGAAAGACCGTGTTTCTCCGCGTACTCGCGTACATCTTGAGTAATCTTCATCGAGCAGAAATGCGGGCCGCACATCGAGCAGAAATGAGCGAGCTTCGCACCCTCTTGCGGTAGCGTCTCGTCGTGGAACGCCTTGGCCTTGTCCGGGTCGAGACCCAAGTTAAACTGATCCTCCCAGCGGAATTCGAAACGCGCCTTCGAGAGCGCGTTGTCTCGGATTTGCGCTCCGGGGTGGCCTTTCGCCAGGTCCGCAGCGTGGGCGGCGATCTTGTAGGCGATGATACCGTCTTTGACATCGTCCTTGTCCGGCAAGCCCAAATGCTCCTTCGGCGTGACATAGCACAGCATCGCGGTGCCGTACCAACCGATCATCGCCGCTCCGATGGCGCTGGTGATGTGATCGTAGCCGGGCGCGATGTCGGTCGTGAGCGGTCCCAGCGTGTAAAACGGCGCTTCTTTGCAGTATGTGAGCTGAAGCTCCATGTTCTCGCGAATGAGCTGCATGGGCACATGGCCCGGCCCCTCGATCATCACCTGACAGTCGTGACGCCAGGCGATGTCCGTGAGCTCCCCAAGGGTCTTCAATTCGGCGATCTGCGCCTCGTCGTTGGCGTCCTGGATTGAGCCGGGCCGCAGGCCATCGCCGAGCGAGAAACTCACATCGTACGCCGCCATGATCTCGCAGATGTCATCGAAATGCGTGAAAAGAAAGCTCTCCACATGGTGAGCGAGGCACCATTTCGCCATGATCGATCCGCCGCGCGACACGATCCCGGTCATACGTTTCGCCGTGAGCGGAATGAACGGCAGCCGCACGCCCGCGTGGATCGTGAAGTAGTCCACGCCCTGCTCGGCCTGCTCGACCAGCGTGTCGCGGAAGACTTCCCAAGTGAGATCCTCGGCTTTCCCGTCCACCTTCTCGAGAGCCTGGTAGATCGGCACCGTACCAATGGGAACGGGCGAGTTGCGGATGATCCACTCGCGCGTCTCGTGGATGTGCTTCCCGGTGGAGAGATCCATCACGGTGTCGCCACCCCAGCGGATCGCCCAAGTCATCTTCTCGACTTCTTCAGCGATCCCAGAAGTCACCGCCGAGTTGCCGATGTTGGCATTGATCTTCACCAGAAAATTTCGACCAATGACCATCGGCTCGGTCTCCGGGTGATTGATGTTGGCCGGAATGATGCCGCGGCCGCGCGCGACTTCCTCACGGACAAACTCAGGGGTGATGGTTTTCGGGATCGCAGCTCCGAAATCCTGGCCCGGATGTTGACGCGTAATCAAGTCGGACAGGGCGTCTCGACGCTGATTCTCGCGGATAGCGACGAATTCCATCTCAGGCGTGACCATGCCCTTTCTCGCGTAGTGCATCTGCGTCACGTTCGTCCCGCCTCTGGCGCGGCGCGGCTTCCGCTTCAGGCTGAAGCGCATGTCCGCGAGCTTTGGATCGTTCAGGCGCTCATGGCCGTATCTCGAGGTGGGGCCAGAAAGCTCTTCGGTGTC
>VBDE01000212.1 GCA_005883665.1 Betaproteobacteria bacterium | reverse complement strand
GACCTCGAAGCAATGAAGGTGGAGGCGAAGGCCTCGCTTTCCTACTTCGTCAACTTCTGCAACAGCGAGGGATGGGCAGCGAAGTCGTACCTATCCTTCGGCACCGATCCAATCGATGAATTCACACGGCTCGCCGAACGCGTCCTGGGCGAATTCCCCAACGCCATTTTCTTCACCAGTAAGCTCATTTTCGACGAGGACAACTGGTTGACGCAGATACTGCACAATCAGGCGGCGATGGCGCTGCAGCGCCGCTTCCATCTGCGCGGCATGCAGATGGTCATCTTGCCGATGAAATTGAGCGTTTAGCAGTGACGCTATTTTGCAGATGAGGGGAGCGTCCCGTTTCTCGGACGATAACGACGAGACGCCTCTCGCACCTCCGCGCGCAACCGCTCCCCGTCCCAGTGTTTCATGATGAACTTGTGAATGGCGGCTTTGTTGACGGCGTCGGCGAACACCTTGGGATCCTGGGAGTTGGTAAAGACTATTCTGATCACGTCGGGATAGAGTTTTCTCACCTGGCTTAGGAACTCCACCCCGGTGAGCCCCGGCATGTTTTGGTCGGAAATCACGATCCTGACCGGGTGACTCGCGAGGAGCTCGAAGGCGCGGATCGGATCGGTCGTCTTCAGCACCCGGAATCCGTCGGGGCGCAGGATCTCTTCGAGCAGCACCAGATCTCTCTCGTCGTCGTCGAGCAGGAGGACGGCCGGCTGTGACCCAGTCTCGCTCGCGGAAAGGCCGAGCGGGTGGTCCTCAGGCGGCATGGAATCGCCCGTGCCGGCGCGCGTCTACGACCTCGCGCTTCAAGTCGATCACCCGTCCCATGCCCGCGATTCCTTGTTGAAGCTCGACTTGGCGAACAACAGGTCGAGCACCGCATGGAACTCGTAGGCGAAATCATCCTTAGGCAAGAAGGCATCCGCCCCCGCCGCCATCGCGCCGATGCGATGCTCCTCGCTGCCCTCCAGCGTCATCATCACGATCTTGGGTGCAGCGTCCTTCCCCTTGATCAGGGAAGTCACCGCCAAGCCGTTCATGCCCGGCATGCTGATGTCGATGAACATGAGGTCGGGCCGTTCGGTGCTTGCCCGCGCCAACGCCTCGTCCCCGGAATTCGCGCTCGCCAGCACTTCGAAATTGCCGTTGCAGGCAAGAAACTGCCCGACCGCGCTTGCGAATGGCAAGCTGTCGTCGACGACCATGACCCTGATGCGCTTCAACGTCTCCCCTCTCGAACGCGAACAGGCGACGTGCTGTTCCGGCGCGCGGCGAACCTGCGGCTGAATTCCGACACCTTAGAGCGAGACGGAGCGCGAGCCAATCGGGCCGGCCCTGAGCAAGGTCCGCTAAATACCTTAAGGGCAAGCCGGGGTTACGGAGAAGCTCTTGATTTCTAAGTTTATTATTTTGCGGTGGTGACGAGGCCGTTGCGGATTGCGTACTTCACCAGACCGGCGATATCGCGGATCTGCAAGCGATCCATCAGCTGCGCGCGATGGGTTTCCACGGTCTTCACGGAAAGCTCGAGGCGATAGGCGATTTCCCGGCGTAAGATTGTCGGACTTGGGCTGCTCGCCCCCGACCCGCTGCACGTAGCCTTCCACCATCTGTTTTGATATGCGCGGGCTGAGATAGGTTTCGCCTTGCATCACCGCTTGCAGGGCGAGCTCCAGTTCAGCGGTCGCGGAATCCTTGAGCATGTAGCCTGAAGCTCCCGCACGCAGCGCCTGCAGCACGTATTCCTCGTTGGCGTGCATGGAGAGCATTACCACGCGCACCTCCGGAAGCTCTTGCTTGAGCAGAGCGCTTGCTTCGAGTCCTCCGAGTCCAGGCATGGAAATGTCAAGCAGCACGACATCCGGGTGATGCTTGCGCGCAAGCTCAAGCACCTCGCTGCCGGTGCCTGCTTCGGACACGACCGTGACCCCTTCCAGACCTTCCAGGAGCGCGCGTATTCCAGCGCGCACCAACGCGTGATCATCGGCGAGAAGGACGCGCACCGGGATCATATTTGTTCCGCGCCGACCCGCACCAGAGGGAGCGTAAGGCTCAACCGCGTCTCCCGCGAGAGGGCCGAGTCGATCGCGAGCCGCCCCCCCGCAAGCGTAGCGCGTTCTTCCATGCTCAGCAGCCCCATGCTGCTGCCCGCCGTCGCACGCAGCCGCGCGGCCGCGACATCGAAACCCCGACCGTTGTCGCGCACTTCCAAACGCAATTCCTCCTCCGTGCCGGCGAGCGTAACCCAAACTTCGCTTGCCTGTGCGTGGCGCGCAATATTGGTGAGGGCCTCCTGCGCGATGCGAAAGCACGTAGTCTCGATCTCGGCAGCGAGACGCTGGGGTACCCCCTCATGCGTGAAATTCGGCTTGAATCCGGCGCTGCTTGCCTGCTGGTCGAGATGCGAGCGCAACGCCGCCAACAGACCGAGATCATCCAGTTGTGAAGGTCTCAGGTCGCGCGAAACGCGACGCACTTGCTCGAGCGCATCGTCGATCGCCGCAACGCATTCGCCCCGGCGAGAGCCGTAGTCTGCTGAGGACGGATTGAGGCCCGCGAGGCGCAATTTGACCGCGGTGAGCAGCTGCCCGATGCCGTCGTGCAATTCGCGCGCTATGCGGCGGCGCTCGGTTTCCTCCACCTGGAGGAGTCGCACCGAAAGCGCCTGCAACCTGCGGTGGGCGTCGCGCAGCGCCTGTTGCGCGGCGCTGCGATTGGCTCGCTCAAGGCGGTCATTCAAGGCGCGCGTGACAACCGGCGCAAGGCGCTCGAGCCTTTCCTTCATCACGTAATCGGTGGCGCCCGCTTTGAGGCTCTCGATGGCGCGTTCCTCTCC
The DNA here is from genome assembly GCA_005883665.1 of Betaproteobacteria bacterium. Lineage (GTDB taxonomy): Bacteria > Pseudomonadota > Gammaproteobacteria > Burkholderiales > SG8-39 > VBDM01. Next base: position 8,204 of record VBDE01000212.1, on the reverse strand, counting down.
GAGCGTGCCGGAGATGAGTACGAAGGGGATTTCCAGTCCGCGCTCCCTCAGCAGGCTTAGCGCGCTCAGCCCGTCGAAATTCGGAAGGTTATAGTCGGCGAGGATCAACTCGAACTCCGGGCGATCGAGGGAAGCCTCGAATTCCTCCCGCGTCTGCACTTGCTTCCAGTCGCAGTCATACCCGGCGGCTTGAAGCCTCCCGACTTCGAGCTCGGCGTCGAAGGTGTTGTCTTCGAGAATCAGGAGCTTGAGGGGCGTGGGCATGCGTCAATACGTCTCAGATCCACGGGGCGGTGGTGGAGTTGAGGAGGATCGAACTCCCGACCTTCGCATTGCGAACGCGACGCTCTCCCAGCTGAGCTACAACCCCACGCGGCGGTAATTTTAGCCGCAATCCCCCTCTCGCGTAAGGCGCCCTGTCAGCTCGAGCGGGCGCGATCAAGCCGGTCCCGGATTGCAGCCCATTCGGCCGTCGCGGGCGGCTCCTCGACCAGAATCCGATCGCAGCCGGAAGAATCCAGCGCGCGCAGGTGAGCGTAAAGGTCGTGTCCATACTGGTTCGGCTGTCTGGACGCCTCGATCCACATCGTGCTCAGGTCACCCTCCGGAGGCGAACGGAAGGACAGCACGCCTCGGCCATGCGAAATGCCCCGTACGCTTCGTTCCCACTGGTCCGATTCGATGAGCCGAAGCGGTTGCTGCGGTGCGTAGTGCGCTGCGAGCGTCCCGGGCGCGCGTGGGGCATCTGGATCGCGCGAAACGGGCGCGACGCCGAGCGTGGCTGCGATTTCCCCTGCAGCGATACGGCCGGGCCGAAGCAGCACAGGCATCCCGCGAGACAAATCCACGATGGTGGATTCGATGCCGATCTCGCATGCGCCTCCGTCCAGGACCAGGTCGACTTCGCGCCCCAGATCCATTCGCACATGCTCTGCCGTCGTCGCGCTGATCCGGCCAAAGCGGTTGGCCGACGGAGCGGCTATGCCTCCGTCAAATTCCCGGAGGAGCTGAAGAGCGACCGGATGTCCAGGAAGGCGCAGGCCAATCGTATCCTGACCGCCAGTGAGCTCACTCCCGACACCTGGCGCACGCCTCAGCACCAGGGTCAGCGGCCCCGGCCAGAAGCGCGCTGCGAGTTTCGTCGCGGCCTCGGGAATCTCGCGAGCCCAGCGAGCGAGCTGCCCGACATCGCCAATATGAACAATGACCGGATGGCCCGCGGGACGGCCCTTGACCTCGTAGATTCGCGCGACCGCCGCGGGGTTGGATGCGTCGGCGCCCAGTCCGTAGACCGTCTCGGTGGGAAAGGCAACCAGGCCGCCGCGTCTCAGTATCGCTACTGCTTCCCGGATCGGAACGTTCTGGAGTGCTTCGACTTTCGCGGACAATTGGAATCGGCGAAGCCCGTATCAACCCGGCAGCTTGAGTTTCGCATCACCCTGAGCGAGCATCGCCACGGCGAAGAGGCCCGCGTTGGCGGCACCCGCCTCGCCGATGGCAAAAGTCGCGACCGGAACCCCCTTGGGCATCTGTACGATCGACAGCAGGGAATCCAGCCCGTGCAGATATTTGGAGGGCATCGGCACCCCGAGCACGGGAAGCGTCGTTTTCGCCGCGATCACACCAGCCAGATGCGCCGCACCCCCGGCACCCGCGATGAAACAGCGGGCACCCTTCGCGCTCAGTTGCTCCACCCATTCCGTGAGCGCGTCGGGCGAGCGGTGCGCGGATAGTACCTTGGCTTCGTAGGGCACGGAAAAATCGGTGAGCTGCTTCGCCGCCTCGCGCATCACCTCCCAATCGCCTGGACTTCCCATGACGATCCCGACAAGGGGCGAGCGGCTAGCCATTTCTTATCCTCCCAATTGCCGTCCTGTCAGACGGCGAAGGGCTTCGCGGTACTTGTCGGAAGTCTTTGCGATCACCTCCGCCGGGAGCCGTGGCGCAGGCGGTGTCTTGTTCCAATCCAGGGTTTCCAGATAGTCGCGCACGTATTGCTTGTCGAATGACGGGGGGCTCGAACCGGGCTCGTACCGGTCGGCGGGCCAGAAGCGCGAGGAGTCCGCGGTGAGCGCCTCGTCGATCAGAACCAGATTCCCCTTCTCGTCCGTTCCGAACTCGAACTTGGTGTCGGCGATGATGATGCCACGCCCACGGGCATAGTCTGCCGCTTCGCGGTACAGGCGCAGGCTCGCATCGCGCACTTTGGCCGCAAGCGTCTTGCCGATCAGCTTCTCGGCCCGCTCGTACGATACGTTCTCGTCGTGAGCGCCGGCTTCTGCCTTGGTGGCTGGCGTGAAAATCACCTCCGACAGCTTGTCCGCCTGCTTCAGACCCGCGGGCAACGGAATGCCGCAAACCGCGCCAGTTTTCTGGTAGTCCTTCCAGCCCGAGCCGATGAGATAACCGCGCACCACCGCCTCGATCGGCAGCGGCTTGAGCCTTTTCACTACCACCGCACGGCCTTTGACCTGCGCCGCTTCGTCGCCGCCCTTCACCACCGACTCGGGCGCTGCGCCGTCGAGATGGTTGGGAATTATGTGTCCGAGCCTCCTGAACCAGAAATTGGACATTTCGTTCAGCACGCACCCCTTGTCGGGTATCGGATCGGGAAGGACGACATCGAAGGCTGAAAGCCGATCGCTGGTGACAATGAGCAAGCGGTCGCCGTCCACTGCATACATATCGCGGACCTTGCCCCGGCCGAGCAGCTTCAGGCTCTTGAGATTCGACTCGTAGAGCGGGAACGCCATTCCCTATGCCGCCTGTTTCTCCAGCTCCGGACGGTATTTTCCTTGAGCCGCGAGTCCGTTCATGCGAGCCCGGTGATAGAACGCCCGCTGGGCGGCTGCGACGCTGCCCGACTGGCCGCGCCAAATCTTCAGGCACGGATTCTGCAGCGCGCGGCTGAAGGAGAACGTGAGCGGCCAAGGCAGTCCCGGCATTCTCGCCATCTCGTTAAGGTGTGCCGTCGCAGCCTCATCGCTTTGACCACCCGAGAGAAATACAACACCGGGCAGGGCCGCGGGCACGGTGCGCTTCAGACAACGCACCGTTTCCTCTGCCACGCGCTCGACTCCGGCCTGTTTCGGGCAGTTCTTGCCCGAGACGACCATCGAAGCCTTAAGAACGGTGTGCTCGAACGACACGTTGTGAGCGCGCAGCGCCGCAAATACCGCGGTGAGCGTCGCCTCGGTCGCCTCGTAAGAGCGTTCAATCGTGTGGTCACCGTCGAGCAGCACTTCGGGCTCGACGATAGGAACGATCGAGGCTTCCTGGCACAGGGCCGAGTAGCGCGCCAGCGCGTGCGCGTTGGCGTAGAGGCAGGCGTGGCTCGGGATCCCGGGACCGATCGTGATCACCGCGCGCCACTTGGCGAAGCGCGCACCGAGCCCGAAATAGTCCTCGAGCCGGCCGCGCAGGCCGTCCAGTCCCTCGGTCACCTTTTCTCCGGGAGAGAGCGCGAGGTCGTGCGTGCCCTTGTCCACCTTGATCCCGGGGATGACACCCTTTTTCTCGAGGTATCTCGGGAACGGCTCGTTGCCCGATACCGTGCTTTGGCGGAGGGTTTCGTCGAACAGGATCACCCCGCTTACGAATTCCTCGATGCTTTTGGTAGTGAACAGCAAATCGCGGTAGGCACGGCGGTTAGCCTCCGTGCACTCGACTCCAACCGACTTGAATCGCTTCTCGCATGTGCCGCTGGACTCGTCGGCTGCGAGCAGCCCTTTGCCTCTTGCGACCATGGCCGCGGCGGTTTTGGAAAGTAGATTTCGGTCCATGAGACGGTCCTGTTGCTGGAAGGGAAACCCGGGAGTCGGCAATTTTACCTTCCCGGCCCCGGCACCGCCAAACGGCTTGGCCCTGCTTGGAATGCTAGCAGGCTGTCTGGTGCCGCATGCGGCAGGTCGCGAGTACTTCGTCCGGATCCCGCCGCCACCAGTTGCCTGAAGACAGGATCTCGACCTCGTGGAAACCACGGTACCCGACCTCCTCCATCCACGTACGCATGAGCGGAAGATCGATCACGCCATCGCCCATCATTCCCCTGTCGGTGAGCAGGTCCGTGGTGGGCACCAGCCAGTCGCAGATATGGAACGCAAGCAGGCGTTTGTCCCCCGCGCGCTCGATTTGAGTCTTGAGCAAGGGGTCCCACCAGACGTGGTAAGCATCCACCACGACACCGAGCGCGCCGCTTCCATTGCGGTCCAGCTCGTCGCACAGATCGAGCGCCTGGGCGAGGGTGTTCACGCAGGCCCGGTCGGCGCAGTACATCGGGTGCAACGGCTCGATCGCGAGCGGGACGCCCGCTGAGCGCGCGTGATCGAGCACTTCGCCGATGCCGTCCCTCACCATCGCACGCGCCCCGGGAAGGTCTTTCGAGCCGGGGGGCAGGCCCCCGACGACCGTCGATCACCGCCTTGCGCGGCTTGCGGCCGGCGGCCGGAAACATGCCTCCGCGGCAAAGGCCCGTCACCGTGAGGCCGTTCCCTCGGACCGCCCTGGCTGCCTCCTTCACGCCCATCTCGGCGAGCTTGTCGCGCCAGGGCGAAATGCCGCGGATGCGGTGACGCGCGCAGCCCTCGATCATCTGGCGCAGGTTCCATTTTTCCCGCACCGTGGCGGTGTTGAGCGAAAGGAGATCGGGATCGGGCGGATGGGTCATCCGCCAACGCCGTTTATCGCAAGCAGGTGCTTCATCCTGGCTGCGGCGACTCCGGGGTCGCGCAGTAATCCCGCGGCATCAGCGAGCCGGAAGGTTTCGGAGAGATCCGCCAGCGAGCGCGCCGATTGCTGGCCTCCGATCATGACGAAATGCTCTTGGTGGCCGTTCAGCCATGCGAGGAACACCAGGCCCGTCTTGTAGAAGCGCGTCGGCGCGGCGAAGATGTGGCGAGCGAGTGGCACGGTCGGGGCGAGGATGTCTCGGAAACCTTTCGCATCGCCCTTCGCAAGCTGGGCCAGCGCCGCAGACGCGGCGGGGGCGATCGCATCGAAGATCCCGAGGAGCGCGTCCGAATGGCCTTGCGTGTCGCCCTCGATCAGCTCGGCGTAGTTGAAGTCGTCGCCCGTGTACATCCGCACATGCTCCGGAAGGCGTCTTCGCATATCGATTTCTCTTTGCCGATCGAGCAGCGAAATCTTGATGCCGTCCACCTTGGCCGGGTTCGCTTCGATAACCGCGAGGGCTACCTCCATCGCTCGGCCGTGGTCCCTCTCACCCCAGTAGCCGGCCAACTGCGGATCGAACATTTCGCCCAGCCAGTGGATGATCACGGGCTGTTTCAGCTGCGAGAGGATGCGCGAATAGACGCGGTGGTAGTCGTCGGGGGATCTGGCGCACGCGGCGAGGGCGCGGCTCGCCATGAGCACGATGCGTCCGCCCAGGTATTCGATCGCTTCACACTGCTCCTCGTACGCGGCGACGACCTCGTCGAGCGTCACGCCGTCGGAAGGCGCCAGCTGATCGGTGCCCGCCCCGTTGAAGAGCACCGCGCCTTCGATATCCCCGGAGGCCTCGACCGAGCGGCGGATCAGCTCAAGCGAGTTGTTCCAATCGAGTCCCATGCCGCGCTGTGCCGTGTCCATCGCTTCGGCCACGCCCAAGCCCAGCGACCACAGGTAGCGCCGGTAGGCGGTAGTCGCCTCCCAGTCGACTGCGGTATCGAGCCAGGGATTCCCCAGGGCGAGAGGATCGGCGACCACGTGGGCCGCGGCGAGCGCGATGCGATTGAACGTTTTCCTTCCGGCCGTGCCGAAATCGCGCGGCGCGCTCAGCCGGAACTCCTCGAGCTTCCCCGATGCGGAAGGCAGCTTGATACGCAGCGTCAGCTTTTCAGGTGCATTCATGCCCTACGCCTTCAGCCTGGGAACGTCGATCCAGCGCCGCGATCGCCACGATTTCAGGGCACAGTCGACCAGTTGCAACCCCTTCGCACCCTCCAGCAGGTTCCACCTGAACGGCGCGCCTTCGCATACGTGGCGTATGAAAAGCTCCCATTCGGCCTTGAACGCGTTGTCGTAGGGCTGATCGTCCGGAATCTCCTTCCAGTCCGCGCCAAAATCGTGGGTTTGAATCACGTCCGGGTTCCATACCGGCCGGGGCGTGTCCGCGAGCGATTGGGCGAAGCAGCGTGTCAGCCCGGCCACCGCGGAGCCCTTCGTTCCGTCCACCTGAAAAGTCACCAAGTCATCGCGGCGCACGCGCACGCACCAGGAGCTGTTGAAGTGTGCAATCACCCCGCCCGCAAGGCGGAAGCTAGCGTAAGCGGCGTCGTCCGCTGTCGCCTTGTATTTCCTCCCGGTTTCGTCCCAACGCGCGGGAATGTGGGTGGCACCCAGACAGCAAACGCTCTTCACTTCTCCAAACAGGTTGTCGAGGACATAGCGCCAGTGGCACAGCATGTCGAGGATGATTCCGCCGCCGTCCTTTCTGCGGTAGTTCCATGAAGGCCGCTGCGCGGGCTGCTCATCGCCCTCGAACACCCAGTAGCCGAACTCGCCCCGGACGGAGAGTATCCTGCCGAAGAAGCCGGCGTCACGCAGCGCCTTGATCTTCAGCAGTCCCGGCAGCCACAGTTTGTCTTGCACCACTCCGTGCCGAACGCCCGCGTGTTTCGCCGCGCGACAGAGTCCGAGCGCCTGCCCGAGGGAGGTAGCCACGGGCTTCTCGCAGTAGATGTGTTTCTTCGCCGCGATGGCCCGCTTGAGCACGGCGGGACGAAACCTTGTCGAAGCGGCGTCGAAAAAAACCGCGTCGTCGGGGTTCCTGAGCGCCTCATCCAGGTCGGTGGTCCAGCGCTCGACGCCGTGCTCGGCGGCGAGCTTCCTGAGCTTCCCGGCGCTGCGCCCGACCAGGATCGGGTCGGGGATCACCCGTGTGCCGTCGGCAAGCAGCACCCCGCCCTCCCTGCGAATGGCCATGACGGAGCGCGCGAGGTGCTGGTTCGTGCCCATGCGGCCCGTCACTCCATTCATGATGACGCCGAGTCTTTGCTCAGCCATGGCTTCTTATCAGAAATTATCCCTTCCGGTGCTCCCCGACGCGAACGATCTTCATCGTGTTGGTTCCGCCAGCCTTGCCGATCGGCTCGCCGATGGTGAGCACGATGAGGTCCCCCTTCTGCACCACGCCGTTCCTGACCAAGACGTTTTCGGCCTCCTCCAGCAGCTCCTCGCGGTCGTCGCCGACGTACTTCACCATCAGGGGATAGGTGTCGCGAAACAGCGCGCAGCGATAGCGCGTCGCAGTCTGCGAGGTGAGGGCGTAGATCGGAACGCCGCAGTTGATGCGTGACATCCACAGCGCGGTCGACCCCGACTCGGTGAGCGCGGCAATCGCTTTCACCTTGAGATGATAAGCGGTGAAAAGCGCTGCCATGGCGATCGACTGGTCCACGCGGGTAAAGACGCGATCGAGGAAGTCGCGGTCGAGCGTCACCTCCGCCGAGTCTTCCGCGACGGCGCAGATGCGGCTCATGGAGGCGATGGTCTCGACCGGGTACTTGCCGGTTGCGGTTTCCGCGGACAGCATGACCGCGTCGGTCCCATCCAGCACGGCATTGGCGACGTCCGACACTTCGGCGCGCGTGGGTACCGGGCTCGAAATCATCGACTCCATCATCTGCGTGGCGGTTATGGTGAGCTTGTTCTGCTCGCGCGCAAGCCGAATCATTCGTTTTTGCAGCGCCGGGACCGAGGCATCGCCGACCTCGACCGCCAGATCCCCACGCGCCACCATGATGCCTTCGCAGGCCGACATGATGTCGATGAGCGCCTTCGGCTCGACGGCTTCGGCGCGCTCGATCTTGGCGATGAGGAAGGCCTCGCCGCCCGCGGCGCGCAAGAGTTGCCTTGCCATGTTCATGTCCGCGCTTGACTTGGGGAAGGAAACGGCGAGGTAATCCACCTTGATTTTCGCCGCCGTGCGGATATCCTCCATGTCCTTTGGCGGAAGCGCGGCGGCGGTAAGGCCGCCCCCGAGGCGGTTGATGCCCTTGTTGTTGGAGAGCACTCCCCCGTGACGGACGCGGCAGCGCACCTCGTTGCCCACGACCTTTTCGACTTCGAACACGATCTTGCCGTCGTCAAGAAGCAGCACGTCCCCGGGCCGCACGTCGCGCGGCAGCTCCTTGTAGTCCAAGCCGACGCGGCCGTCGACTCCAAGCTCACAGTCGGCATCGAGCACGAAGGCATCCCCCGGA
>VBDE01000079.1 GCA_005883665.1 Betaproteobacteria bacterium | reverse complement strand
AGGGCGCGACCGGCTCGGTGCGCTTTCACCGCGAGCTGCGGCTCAACTGGACGCTGGGCCAGGCCGTCGATCTTCCGCGCTGGCCGCGCCTGCGCGACACGCTGATGGTCTACCGGCGCAACGCGGAGCGCCGCCCCCATCTCGAGCGGGATCGCTGCTTCGAGTGCAAGCGCTTCATCGCCACCGGAGCCATCGGCCGCTGCGACTGGTGCTTCGAGCGCCGGCCCTCGGCGCTCGCGCTGCAGGTCGGAAAGCACCGCGTCGAGTACGTCCAGGAGATGCTCGACGCGCTGCCGGCCGCGCAGCGCATCGCGGTGGAGAGAAGTCCGAGCAGAATCCGGTGAAGAACTGAAACCGTCCGGATCGCGGTTGTGTGCCCCGCGCCGGCGCCGCTTGACTTTGGGGCTGCAGCGCCTAGCATCTAATCGTTGCGTAATGCGGGACGCGTCCAGACGCTGCGACTGCACATGTCGAACGGTCCAACCGACAAGCCTGCGGTGGATGCCGAGGCGCTCGCAGGCGCGCTGCGGGCGCTGGGAATGCTCTACGGCGCAAGCCAGCCGCTCGCAGAGATCATCGCCGGCGCGAAGAGCGAGGCCGAGGCGATCCGCATGTACATCGAGCGCGAACGGCCGCACCTGCTCGCGAGCTACGATCTCGAGACGCTGGTGAAGATGGTACAGGAAGCGCGCGACGCGAAGACCGACGCCAAGCATGGCGTCGAGCAGTTCAGCCCGAGCGACAAGCCGCCCGCAAAACGCCGGAGCTAGTCGGGGCGGCGGGTGCCCGCCTGATTCCGTTCCGCAGGATTATTGATGCCTGTCAAGCTTTTACCGCTACCCCGGCGGTAAAATGGGCTCATGAACGACCGAGTTGCTTCGGGGCCCAGGAAAGAACAGCAGTTCACGAAACGCGCGCGCGTGCGCGGCACGCCCAAAGGGCGCAGCGTCGATCCCAAAGCCCGCGAGGAAGTACGCGCCCTCCTGAAAGACGCGCCGCTCCGTCGCGATCTGCTGATCGAGCATCTGCACCGCATCCAGGACCATTACGGCCATCTCTCGGCCGCGCACCTGGTCGCGCTCGCCGACGAGATGAAGCTTTCGATGACCGAGGTCTACGAGGTCGCGACCTTCTACCACCATTTCGACGTCATCAAGGAGGGCGGAGCGGCGCCGCCGGCGATCACCGTGCGCGTGTGCGACTCGATCGCCTGCGAGATGGCGGGTGCGAGCGAGCTGCTCGCGAAGCTCCCCGGCCTTCTCGGAAAGGACGTGCGCGTGCTGCACGCGCCCTGCATCGGGCGCTGCGAGACGGCGCCCGCCGCCGTCGTCGGGCAGAACCCGCTGCCGCATGCGAGTGTCGAAAAGATTTGCGCGCTGGTGAAAGCCAAGGCGGTGAAGCACCCCGCGCCGGGCTCGCGTGAATTGCATCCGAACCCGGACATCGTGAACCCTGTCTGCGTGGACTACGCGGCCTATCGCGCCCAAGGCGGTTACGCGCTCGCCCAATCGTGCGTCGACGGCGCGAGGAAGCGCGAAGACGTGATCGCCGTGATGGAGAATTCCGGCCTGCGAGGGCTCGGCGGCGCGGGCTTTCCGGCCGGGCGCAAATGGAAATCGGTCGCCGCGGAGCCGGCGCCGCGGCTGCTCGCGATCAACATCGACGAGGGCGAGCCTGGCACGTTCAAGGACCGCTGGTACCTGGAGCGCGATCCGCACCGCTTCATCGAAGGCGCGCTCGTCGCCGCCTGGGCGGTCGCTATCGACGAGATCTACATCTATCTTCGCGACGAGTACCACGGTTGCCGCGCGATCCTGGAGAAGGAGATCGCGGCGCTCAAGGCGAATCCGCCGTGCAAACTGCCGCCGATCGATCTTCGCCGCGGCGCAGGCGCCTACATCTGCGGCGAGGAATCGGCGATGATCGAGTCGATCGAGGGCAAGCGCGGCATGCCGCGGCTGCGCCCGCCTTACGTCGCGCAGGTGGGCCTGTTCGGCCGGCCGACCCTGGAGCACAACATGGAGACGCTGCACTGGGTGCGCGAAATCCTGGAAAAGGGCGCCGACTGGTTCGCCTCTCAGGGGCGCAACGGCCGCAAGGGCCTGCGCTCCTTCTCGGTGAGCGGCCGCGTGAAAAAGCCCGGCGTACATCTTGCGCCGGCCGGCATCACGGTGAAGGAGCTGATCGCGGAATACTGCGGCGGGATGCTCGATGGCCACAAGTTCTACGGCTACCTGCCGGGCGGCGCTTCAGGCGGGATTCTCCCCGCATCGATGGGCGATATCCCGCTCGACTTCGACACCCTGAACCAGTACGGCTGCTTTATCGGCTCGGCGGCCGTGGTGATTCTCTCGGACAAGGACCGGGCGAGCGCCGCCGCGCGCAACCTGACGAAATTCTTCTCCGAGGAATCCTGCGGTCAGTGCACGCCCTGCCGCGTGGGTACCGCCAAGACACTGACGCTGATCGGGAAGGCGAAATGGGATCAGCCGCTGCTGAAGGAACTTTCCCAGGCGATGATGGACGCATCCATATGCGGGCTGGGGCAAGCCGCCCCCAACCCGGTGCTTTCTGTGATGAAATACTTCCCGAACGAGGTCGCGTGACGGCGAGAGGTGACCGATGGACCGCATAAGCACCGCGCAAGCGGCGACGATGCCCGTTGAGTTCAAGCTGAACGGCAGGACCGTCGTCGGCAGGTCGGACGAGCCCCTCATCGAAACCGCGAAGCACTACGGCATCGACATCCCGCACCTCTGCTACAAGGAAGGCATGCGGCCCGACGGCAACTGCCGCGCCTGCGTGGTCGAGATCAAGGGCGAGCGCGTGCTCGCGCCCTCGTGCTGCCGCTACCCCAAGGACGGGATGGAGGTGACGACCGACAACCCGCGCTCGGTCGCGAGCCAGAAGATGGTGCTGGAACTCCTGCTCTCCGACATTCCCGAGAAATCCTACACGCTCGATTCCGAGCTCGATCACTGGGCGAAGGAGCTGAAAGTCGGCAAGCCGCGGTTCGAGTCGCGGCACCAGCCGAAGTCCGATCTCTCGCACGCCGCGATCGCGGTGAACCTGGATGCGTGCATCCAGTGCACGAGGTGCTTGCGCGCCTGCCGCGAGGAGCAGGTGAACGACGTCATCGGCTACGCTTTCCGCGGCGAGCACTCGAAGATCGTGTTCGACTTCGACGATCCCATGGGCGAATCGACCTGCGTCGCCTGCGGCGAATGCGTCCAGGCCTGTCCGACCGGCGCGCTCATGCCCGCTCGCGAAGTCGGCAAGATCCAGGCGGACAAGACGGTGGACTCGGTCTGCCCCTATTGCGGCGTCGGGTGCCTGCTCACCTACAACGTCAAGGGCAACAAGATTCTCTGGGTGCAGGGCCGCGAGGGGCCCGCGAATAGCAGCCGCCTGTGCGTGAAGGGGCGCTACGGCTTCGACTACGTGCAGCACAAGCACCGGCTCACCCGGCCGCTCATCCGCAGGCCGGGAGCTAAAAAACACAAGAACTTCACCGTCGATCCGGACAACTGGTCGCAGGTATTCCGCGAAGCGAGCTGGGACGAGGCGCTCGATTTCGCGGCGAATGGATTGCGCGACATTCGCGACAAGTACGGGAAAAAATCGCTCGCCGGCTTCGGCTCGGCCAAGGGTACCAACGAAGAGGCCTACCTCTTCCAGAAGCTGGTGCGCACCGGATTCGGCTCGAACAACGTCGACCATTGCACGCGGTTGTGCCACGCCTCCTCGGTCGCCGCGCTCATGGAGGGCATCAACTCGGGCGCGGTGTCGAACCAGGTGCGCGACGTGATGAATGCCGAAGTGATCTTCCTGATCGGCGCCAACCCGACGGTGAACCACCCGGTGGCGGCGACCTGGATGAAGAACGCGGCGAAGTCGGGCGTGAAGCTCATCGTCGCGGATCCGCGCCGCAGCGACCTCGCGCGCCATGCAAGCTACAACCTGCAGTTCAAGGCCGACACCGACGTCGCACTCCTGAACGCGATGCTCCATGTCATCGTCGAAGAGGGTCTGGTCAACGAGGCCTTCGTCCGCGACCGCACCTCGGGCTACGAGGCGCTCGCCGAGAACGTGAAGAAGTTTTCTCCCGAAGCAATGGCGCCCGTCTGCGGCATCGACGCAAAAACGATTCGCGAAGTCGCGCGCCTCTACGCGACGTCGAAGGCCTCGATCATCATGTGGGGCATGGGCATCTCGCAGCACGTGCACGGCACCGACAACGCGCGCTGCCTCATCGCGCTCGCGCTCGCGACCGGGCAGATCGGCAAGCCGGGCTCGGGTCTGCACCCTTTGCGCGGCCAGAACAACGTGCAGGGCGCCTCCGACTCGGGGCTCATCCCGATGTTCTATCCCGATTATCAGCGGGTGGCGACGCCCGAAGCGAAGGCGCGCTTCGAGAAATTGTGGGGCATGGAGCTCGACGCGAAACCCGGCCTCACCGTGGTCGAGATCATGCACGCCGCGAAGAAAAGGGAAATCCGCGGCATGTACATCATGGGCGAGAACCCGGCGATGTCCGATCCCGACGTCGATCACGCGCGCGAGGCGCTCGCTTCACTCGATCACATGGTGGTGCAGGACATCTTTCTCACCGAGACCGCCTACCTCGCCGACGTGGTGCTGCCGGCGACGGCGTGGCCGGAGAAGGTCGGCACGGTCACCAACACCGACCGCATGGTGCAGCTCGGAAGAAAAGCGACCGAGCCGCCGGGCGAGGCGAAAGAAGACCTCTGGCTGATCAACGAGCTGGCCAGGCGCATCGGCCTTCCCTGGAACTACACGCATCCGCGCGAAGTGTTCGACGAGATGCGCCAGTGCATGGACTCGATCGCAGGGATCACCTGGGAGCGCCTCGAGCGCGAGTCCTCGGTGACCTACCCCTGCGAGAAGGAAGGCGATCCGGGAGAACCCGTCGTGTTCGTCACGCATTTCCCCACGACCACGGGCCGCGGCAAGTTCGTTCCCGCGGACCTGATTTCGGCGGCGGAGCGCCCCGACGACCAGTACCCGATGGTCCTCATCACCGGCAGGCAGCTGGAGCACTGGCACACCGGCGCGATGACCCGCCGCGCGACCGTGCTCGACCACATCGAACCCGAGCCCGTCGCGTCCTTCCATCCGGCCGACCTCGAGCGCTTCGAGGTGAGGCCGGGCGAGATCGTAACCGTGGAATCGCGTCGCGGAAAGATCGCGCTCTACGCGCGCGCAGACGACGGCACACCGGCGGGCGCGGTGTTTATCCCTTTCTGCTATTACGAAGCGGCCGCGAACATGCTCACCAACCCGGTGCTCGACCCGTTCGGCAAGATCCCGGAGTTCAAGTACTGCGCGGTGAAGGTCACGAAGGGTGGGCCGGCACCGGTGCACTTGAGCTTCGGCGGCGGGACGCTGCTCGCCGCCGCGCAGAAGTAAACGTCGAAGGCGTAGTTCCGCCGAGACTCGCCGCGGTCGCGCGGCCTGTATCTTGATTTCCGTCAATGTTCGCGCAATCGCGCAGCCCTTATAGTGTCTCGCCCATAAAATCAACGTAATGCTGTCCCGCAGCAGAAGGACCCGTAGATGGCCTCCGACATCGAAATCGCGCAGAAAGCCAAGCTCGAGCGCATTTCCAAGATCGCTCTTGCGAAGCTCGGCATTCCCGAAGAGCACCTCGAGCCCTACGGGCATTTCAAAGCGAAGGTGTCGCTCGGATACCTGGACGGGCTCAAGACGCGTCCGAACGCGAAGCTGGTCCTGGTGACGGCGATGACGCCCACGCCCGCGGGCGAGGGCAAGACGACCACCACCGTGGGGTTGGGCGATGCGCTCAATTACATCGGCAAGAAAGCGATGATCTGCCTGCGCGAGCCTTCCCTCGGGCCGGTGTTCGGCATGAAAGGGGGCGCCGCCGGCGGCGGCCACGCGCAGGTCGTGCCGATGGAGGACATCAACTTGCATTTCACCGGCGACTTCAACGCCATCGCGCTCGCGAACAACCTGCTCGCGGCGATGCTCGACAACCACATCCACCACGGGAACGAATTGGGAATCGACGTGCGGCGCATCGCGTGGCGGCGAGTGGTGGACATGAACGACCGCGCGCTGCGCGACATCGTCGTGAGCCTGGGCGGCCCGGGCAACGGCTATCCGCGCCAGGACGGATTCGACATCGTGGTCGCCTCCGAGGTCATGGCGATCTTCTGCTTGTCCACCTCGCTCGACGATCTCAAGGCGCGCCTCGGCAGGATCGTGGTCGGCTACACGCGCGACCAAAAACCGGTGCTCGCCAGCGACCTCCAGGCCCACGGCGCGATGACCGTGCTCTTGAAGGACGCGATCAAGCCGAACCTCGTGCAGACGCTCGAGAACAATCCCGCCTTCATCCATGGCGGCCCGTTCGCCAACATCGCGCACGGCTGCAACTCCGTGATCGCGACGAGCTCGGCGATGAAGCTGGTCGATTACGTGGTCACGGAAGCCGGCTTCGGCGCGGACCTCGGTGCGGAGAAATTCATCGACATCAAGTGCCGCAAATCCGGACTGCGGCCCTCGGCGGCAGTGATCGTGGGCACGGTGCGCGCGCTGAAGTACCACGGCGGCGCGGACCTGAAGACGGTGAACAAGGAGAACATGGCCTCGCTCGAGCGCGGCATCGTTAATCTCGAGCGGCACGTCGAGAACGTCAGCAAGCACTACGGCACTCCGAGCGTGGTGTCGATCAACCGCTTCACCTACGATACGCCGCGCGAGCACGACTTCATCAAGGCGCGAATGGCGAAGCTGGGTGTTCCGGTGGTGATCGCGACCCACTGGGGAGACGGAAGCCGCGGCGCCGCCGAGCTCGCCCACATCGTGGTCGAGTTGTGCGAAACGAAGAACAGTTTCCGCTTCGTCTACGGCGAAAACGACTCGCTGTGGGAGAAAATCAACGCGATCGCGCAGCGCATCTACCGCGCCTCCGAGGTCACTGCCGACGCCAAGGTGCGCAACCAGATCAAGAAGCTGCAGGTGGAGGGCTACGGACACTATCCGGTTTGCGTCGCCAAGACCCAGTACTCGTTTTCGACCGACCCGCAGTTGCGCGGCGCCCCCGACAACCACGTGATCAACGTGCGCGAAGTGCGGTTGGCGGCGGGGGCCGAATTCGTCGTGATGATCTGCGGGGATATCATGACGATGCCAGGGCTTCCCAAGGTGCCTTCCGCGGTCAAGATCGACCTCGTCAACGGGAAGGTCGTCGGACTATTCTGAACGCCGGACAACGAGGCAAACGAGAGGACAGCGCTGAATGGAAGAGCTTCTGACATCGCAATTCTGGCTCGGGCTCGGGGCGATCATTTGGGTCAACATCATCCTGTCCGGCGACAACGCGGTCGTGATCGCGCTCGCGGCGCGCTCGTTGCCGGCGCACCAGCAGACGAAGGCGGTCATCTGGGGGGCGGGCGCGGCGGTGGTGCTGCGCATCGTGCTCACCATCGTCGCGGTCGAACTGCTGAAGCTCTCCTACCTCAAGCTCCTCGGCGGCGCGCTGCTATTCTGGATCGCGGTGAAATTGTTGGTCCCGGAGGATGACGGCGGCGACGGCGTCAAGTCGAGTTCGCATCTGCTGGGCGCAATCAAGACCATCCTGATCGCGGACCTGGTGATGAGCCTCGACAATGTCATCGCGGTGGCCGCGGTGGCAAAAGGCAGCATCCTGCTGCTTGTGCTGGGCCTGCTGATCAGCATTCCGCTGGTGGTTTTCGGCGCGACCATGCTGATGAAGATCATGGAGACCTATCCGGTGATCATCACCGTCGGCGCCGCGTTGATCGGCTATGTATCGGGCGAGATGCTGGTGACCGACCCGGTCGTGCTCGAGTGGTTCAAGGCTAACGCCCATTGGATGGTCGACTTCGAGCTCTTTGCGGTCTTCGGCCACAGGTTCGAGCCGTCGGTGGCCGGGCTGATCGGCGCCGCCTCGGTCGTAGTGGCCGGAAAGTGGCTCGCCG
Source organism: Betaproteobacteria bacterium (assembly GCA_005883665.1). Lineage (GTDB taxonomy): Bacteria > Pseudomonadota > Gammaproteobacteria > Burkholderiales > SG8-39 > VBDM01. Next base: position 6,019 of record VBDE01000079.1, on the reverse strand, counting down.
GACGAAAGCCGCCCGGCCCCGAGAAAACCTGAGTCCCCGGGCGGCCTTGACCTCAGTCAAGGTTGCGTAAGGAGCTTGTGGCGATAATCGACGCGCGAATAATGGATTGTATGAAATAGATGGAACCGCAGGTATCGATGGGGGTCCATTCCGTTTGGTGTCTTGGCAATAGGAGGAGGAGAAATGCGTAACTTTACCAATCGTCCTTGGTGTAAGACCGCGGCGCTCGCGCTGTTCGCGGCCGCGGCCGTACCCGTTCAGGCGTTTGCGGCCTGGGAGCCCACTAAGACGGTGGAGTTCGTCGTTCCCGCCGGCACCGGCGGGGGCGCCGACCAGATGGCGCGGATCATTCAGGGCATCATTGCCAAGAACAAGTTGATGAAGGAGCCGATGGTCGTCGTCAACAAGGCCGGAGGCGCGGGTGCCGAGGGCTTCCTGGACGTCAAGGAGTCGAAAGGCGACCCGCACAAGCTCATCATCACCCTGTCGAATTTGTTCACGACTCCCCTTGCGACCAATACGCCGTTCAATTGGCGCGACCTGACGCCCGTGCAGATGATGGCCCTGGACAACTTCGTTCTCTGGGTCAACTCGGAGACGCCTTACAAGACGACCAAGGAATACATCGCCGCGGTCAAGGCCGGCGGCGGAAAGTTCAAGATGGGCGGCACGGGCTCGAAGCAGGAGGATCAGATCATCACCGTCGCTATCGAGAAACAGACCGGGGCCAAGTTCATCTACATTTCGTATCGCGGCGGCGGCGAGGTTGCGGTACAGTTGGTCGGCAAGCACGTCGATTCGACGGTTAACAACCCGATCGAAGCGGTGGCGCAGTGGCGCGCCGGATCGTTGCGCCCCCTGTGCGTGTTCGACGCCAAACGCATGCCCTACAAGGCGAAGATCACCAAGACGATGTCCTGGTACGACATTCCCACGTGCAAGGATACCGGGCTCGACGTCGAGTACCTGATGCTGCGCGGCATTTTCATGCCCGGTGGTGTGACCGAGGAGCAGAAACAGTACTACGTCGACCTGCTGAAGAAGGTGCGGGAAACTCCAGATTGGAAGAGCTTTTTGGAGCAGGGCGCGTTCAACCAAACCACGTTGGCCGGGAAGGAATACGAAGCCTGGGTGGCGCGCGAAGAGGCGCGGCACATCATGCTCATGAAGGAAGCGGGATTCCTGGCGAAGTAGGATTGGGCGGACGCGAGGGGATGGAAAGCGAGCAACAACATTCGGCGGCATCGCTCAGGGCGGTGGAAATCGGTGTCGCCGTCGTCATATTCCTCTTCGGCGCCCTGGTCGTATTCGACAGCTACCGCCTGGGTGCCCGATGGGGAGACGACGGGCCGCAAGCCGGCTATTTTCCCTTTTATGTCGGCCTGTTCATCTGCACCTCGGGCGCAGCGATCTTGGTCCGTGCTTTGCGAAATACGGCGTTCGCGGCCGAATCGTTCGTGTCGCGCGAGGAGCTGAAGAAAATACTGACGGTTCTCGTGCCGACGATCGTGTATGTCTCTGTGATCGGGTATCTGGGTTTCTACGTCGCGTCCACTCTCTATATCGCCTACTTCATGTGGCACCTGGGCAAGTACGCCTGGATCAAGATCGCGCCGGTCTCGATAGGCGTCAGCGTTGCGTTTTTTCTGATCTTCGAAATATGGTTCTCGGTGCCTCTTCCCAAAGGGCCGCTCGAGGCTGCGTTGGGACTCAATTGAGGGCCGTTGCGGCGGATTAGCTCGCCGGCGCCCGCGCCGGTAAGGGGAGGCTGAGTGGAGGAAATAAACGCACTGCTGCAGGGGTTCGGGGTCGCGCTGTCCCCGCTCAACCTGCTGCTGATGTTCGTCGGCGTCATCCTGGGGATCATCATCGGCGTGCTGCCCGGCTTGGGCGGCGCGAACGGGGTCGCCATTCTGCTGCCTCTTACGTTCTCGATGGCGCAGCAACCCGGCGGCACGACCTCCGCAATCATCCTGCTCTCGTGCATCTATTGGGGCGCGCTCTTCGGCGGAGCGATCACCTCGATCCTCTTCAACATTCCCGGCGAACCCTGGTCGGTCGCCACCACCTTCGACGGCCATCCGCTCGCGCAACAGGGGCGCGCGGGGAGTGCACTGACCGCGGCGTTCACTTCCTCGTTCATCGGGGCGCTGATCGCGGTGATCATGATCACGTTTCTATCGCCCGTGGTGGCGGGTTTTGCCCTCCGGTTCGGCCCGCCGGAATTCTTCTCGGTATATTTGCTGACCTTTTGCGCCTTTGTCGGCATGAGCGGCGGCAACGCTGCGAAGACCGTTGCCTCCATGATGATCGGGTTCGCACTGGCTGCCGTCGGCCTGGACAGCGTCACCGGCACCTTGCGGCTCACGTTCGGATTTACCTCGCTTCTGAAAGGGTTCGATTTCTTGATCGCGGTGATCGGCCTTTTCGGCATCGGCGAGATTCTGGAGACGCTCGAGGAAGGCCTTGCGTTCAAGGGGGCGAGCGCCAGAATCAACATGAAAGTCGTCCTGGAAACCTGGAAAGAATTGCCGCGTTACTGGGCGACGTCTCTGCGCAGCGCCGCGGTAGGTTGCTTCATGGGGATCGTGCCCGGGGGGGCAACGCCGGCCTCTTTCATGAGTTATGGCCTCGCGCGCCGCCTCTCCAAGGATGGCAATGATTTCGGCAGCGGCAGGGTCGAGGGCGTCGTCGCGCCGGAAACTGCGGCTCACGCCGCCGGCACCTCCGCGCTCCTGCCGATGATCACGCTCGGGGTTCCGGGATCGCCCACGGCGGCAGTGCTGCTCGGGGGCCTCTTGATCTGGGGGCTCCAGCCCGGGCCGCTGCTGTTCGTCGAGAAACCGGACTTCGTGTGGGGCCTGATCGCAAGCATGTATCTCGGTAACATCGCCGGGCTGATCGTCGTGCTGACCTGTGTGCCGCTTTTCGCAGCGATCCTGCGCATCCCTTTTTCGATCATCGCGCCGGTCATCATCGTGATCTGCGCGATCGGGGCGTACACGGTGCACAACTCGATGTTCGACGTCTATCTGATGGTCGTGTTCGGCGTGATCGGCTACGCTTTCAAGAAGCTCGGCTATCCGCTCGCCCCGATGGTGCTGGCACTCGTTTTGGGCGACCGGGCCGAGGAAAATTTCCGCAACGCGATAAAGGGCTCTCAGGGCGATATGCTGGTGTTCTTCTCGAACGGGCTGGTGGGCGGTTTGACCAGTCTCGCCTTGCTGCTGCTGTTCTGGCCGCTCATCCGAGCGGGGTGGCGCGTGGTGCTCGGGAAAAGCTGAAAGCGAAACCCGCTCAAGCGGCCCGCTGCCTGAGGCGGGACAGGGTTTCCGGGGTCAGATTGAGGTAGGACGCCAGCTCTTTCTTGGGTATGCGGCCGAGCAGGTCTTGATGCTTGCGCATGAAGCGCGCAAGGCGCCCGGGGGCGTCGAGCAGATGAAGCGTGATCGTATGTGCCATGACCTCGGACATCAGACGCATGACCTCGTGCTCGAAGCGCAGCTTCATTTCGGTATGGCTTTCGAGGAACTCGACCCAGTGGGGCATGGACAGGCGCGCCACGCGGACTTTGGTGACCGCCGCGATGCTGTAGGGGACAGGGGTCTTCATCCGCCACGCGGCGTAGGAGGTGTCCATGTCGGTCTCGGCCGCGAAGCGCAGGATCATCTCCTTTCCCTGAGGATTGCTCACGACGCGCTTCAGGATCCCGTCGAGGATGAAGAACTGCTCCATGTTCGTGCTGCCCTGGCGCACCAGCGGCTCGCCTTTCCTGTACTCCGCGATCTCCAGCTGCGGCTCCAGATCGTTCCAGGCGGACGCCGGCATTTCGCGCAGGATCAGGTTCTGCTTGAGCTGCAGGCGTATGGTGTTGCGCTGGGGGTGGCTGAGGATGGCCGACACGGGTGGCAGCGGGCGCGCGAACAGTGAGCGGGCAATTAAGCGGGAATTATTGATCGCAGTCAAGGTTGAACTTCGTCAGCAATTTTAGACTCTTGAGTCGATTTTTGCCCTCGCCCGAGCTATCGGCTGAAGGGCTGCATGCAAGGAGACCTTCATGGGAACAGTCGAGCCGCAAGTCGCGTCCGGTCAGGACGTGAAGGTGGTGAGCAGCGGCCAGATCGTCGCCAATGCGCAATCACAAGATGTAACCGACGGCTTTCATCTGGTCATCGATGCCCTCAAGCTCAACGGCATCGACACGATCTTCGGTCTGCCCGGTATCCCGATCACCGACTTCACCCGCATCGCACAGGCCGCAGGCATGCGCGTGATTTCGTTCCGCCATGAGCAGAACGCCGGCAACGCCGCGGCCATCGCCGGCTTCATGACGCAAAAGCCGGGCATCTGCCTGACAGTGTCCGCCCCCGGCTTCCTCAACGGCCTGACCGCACTCGCCAACGCCACCACCAATTGCTTCCCGATGATCCTCATCAGCGGCTCCTCCGAGCGGGAGATCGTGGATCTTCAACAGGGCGACTACGAGGAGATGGACCAGCTGGCGATCGCCAGGCCGCTCGCCAAAGCCGCCTTTCGCGTGCTGAACGCCGAGGACATCGGCGTCGGAATCGCGCGCGCGATCCGGGCCGCCGTCTCCGGCCGCCCGGGCGGCGTCTATCTCGACCTGCCGGCGAAGCTCTTCCCGCAGACCATCGACGCGGATCTCGGGAAAAAGTCCCTGATTAAGGTGGTGGATCCAGCGCCCAAGCAGATTCCGGCGCCGGAAGCCGTCAAGCGCGCGCTCGACCTGCTGAAGGGTGCGAAAAGGCCCCTCATCATTTTGGGTAAGGGGGCGGCCTATTCGCAGGCCGACGCGGAGATTCGTTCCTTCATCGAGAAGACGGGCGTCCCCTACCTGCCCATGTCCATGGCAAAGGGGCTGTTGCCGGATACGCATCCGCAGTGCGCTTCGGCCGCCCGCTCGTTCGTGCTGCCGGAGGCCGACGTGGTGATGCTCGTCGGAGCCCGCCTGAACTGGCTGCTCTCGCACGGCAAGGGCAAGACCTGGGGCGGCAAGGACCACAAGGCGTGGGGCGGCCAGAAGTTCCTCCAGATCGACATTTCGCCGCAGGAGATGGACAGCAACGTGCGTATCGACGCGCCCGTGGTTGGCGATGTCGGCTCCTGCGTGTCGGCGCTGCTCGCCGGCATCGGCTCCAACTGGCCCAAGCCGCCAGCGGAGTGGCTGGGCGCGATCGCCGAACGCAAGAACAATAACATCGCGAAGCTGGCGGAGACCCTGGCCAAGAATCCGACGCCGATGAACTTCCACAGCGCGCTCGCCGTGGTGCGCGACATCGTCAAGGCCAACCCGGACGCGTGCCTCGTCAACGAAGGCGCCAACGCGCTCGACTTCACCCGCAGCATCGTCGACATGTACAAGCCGCGCAAGCGCCTGGACGTCGGCACCTGGGGCGTGATGGGCATCGGCATGGGCTTTTCCGTCGCCGCCGCCGTGGTCAGCGGGCAGCCGGTGATTGCGATCGAGGGCGACAGCGCCTTCGGCTTCTCGGGCATGGAAGTCGAGACCCTCTGCCGGTATAACCTGCCGGTCTGCGTGGTCATCTTCAACAACAACGGCGTCTACCGCGGCACCGACGTCAATCCGACCGGCGGCCCGGATGTGGCGCCCACCGTGTTCGTCAAGGGTGCACGCTACGACAAGCTGATCGAGGCTTTCGGCGGCGTGGGCGTTCATGCCACGACCCCGGCCGAGCTGCGCAAAGCGATGGAAGAAGCCCTCCGCTCGCGCAAGCCCACGCTCATCAATGCCGTGATCGATGAGAGCGCCGGCACCGAAAGCGGTCGCATCACCAGCCTGAACCCGAGCGCAAAAAAGAAATAGGCGCAGAGGTATTGGAGATCAGAATGGAAGCACTCAAGGGAATCCGCATCCTCGACATGAGTCACGTGCAGGCGGGGCCGACCTGCTCGCAGCTCCTCGCTTGGATGGGGGCGGACGTCATCAAGTTCGAGAATCCTGCCGGTGACGCGACGCGCGGCCAGCTGCGCGACGTGC
>VBDE01000211.1 GCA_005883665.1 Betaproteobacteria bacterium | reverse complement strand
AAGAACATCGACAACGGCTGGGAGCGCGAACCGAAAGTCGAGGTCGCGGTGCGCGCCACGGACGACACGGTGAAAAGCGTCGCGCGCGACACGCAGTGGCCGCTCACGGGAACGAAGTGGACGCGCTTCTACCTCGACGCGTCGAGCTTGACGCTCGCCGCGGAGGCGCCCGGCAAACCCGCGAGCGCGAGCTACGCGGCGATCGGCGAAGGCGTAACCTTCAGCACGGCGCCCCTGGAACGAGCGCTCGAGTTCACCGGCCCGATCAAGGCGAAGCTCTGGGTTTCATCAAACACGGACGACATGGACCTCTTCGCGACGCTTCGCGCCTTTGATCCGCACGGCAGGGAAGTCACGTTCTTGAGTGCGGTCGAGCCCAAGGCGCCGGTCTCGCAAGGCTGGCTGCGCGTCTCGCAGAGGAAGCTAAATGCGAAGCGCTCGACCGAATGGCAGCCGTGGCACACGCACGATGAGACTCAAAAGCTGAAACCCGGCGAGATCGTGGAAGTGGACGTCGAAATCTGGCCGGCGAGCCTCGCGCTTCCCGCAGGCTACCGTCTCGCGCTCACCCTGCAGGGAAAGGACTTCGAGCGCTCGGGCGAAACCGGCGTGCAGAAGGGCTCGGGCTGGTTCCTCCACGACGACCCGCGCGACCGGCCGCCGGAGACCTTCGCCGGCACGCATACCATCTACAGTGGCGGCGGGCGGCGGCCGTATCTACTATTGCCGGTGATCGGTGACCCCTGAGCGCTCCGCCGGCTCCTTCGCGTCGATCAGCACGAACGCGATGCGGCAGCTTTCCCGCCCGCGGTTCACCCAGGCGTGGCTCGTCCCCCGCTGCACCAGCACGTCGCCCGCTTTCAGGTGCACTTCGGAATCGTCGAGCAGCATGTCGATCTCGCCAGAGATCACGACGGCGTAGTCGATGCTCTTCGTGCGGTGCATGGTGGCGTGGCGCGCGTCGCCTTGGCCGGCTCCGATTCCCATTTCGCGCAGCATCGCGGCGTTGTCGACGGCGCCGAAATCCGCGGCGGGAGGGAAGTCGACGATGCGGAAGATCGAGCCGCGAGGCGGAGGAGCGACGCCGATCTCGCGCTCGGCGGCGTCCGCGCTTCCGGAATTGTCGGCCGGCGATCGGTCCGTGACCCACAGCAGCGTCGAGGTGAGCCCGGTCGCCTTCCGAAGCTTCGCGTTCGGCGCTGCGCCGTCGATCAGGACGACCGCCTTTCCCTTTGCATCGTGGCCGGTGACCACGCGCCTGGTCGGCTGCACCACGCCTTCAGCTGAAGAAGAAAATCAGGCGGCGAGCGGCCGGAAGCGGAATTGCCGCTCTGCCTGCGATATCGCGGCGGCGTTTCGCGCCGAAACGCCCCAGTGATCGTTCCGGTTGGGAGGCCATTTCCAGTCCTCGGGCCTTCCGGTCTTGTACGAGCTGCCGACGCGCTGGACCTCGGAGGTGTACTCCACCGCGGCGCCGAACGGCGCAACGAAATACGCGAAGACGTTGTTGCCGGGCCCGTGACGCCCCGGACCCCAAAAGGTCGGTATCCCCGCGTCCTTCATCCTTCCGATGCCGCGCATGACCGCATCGATGTCGGTCATTTCGAATGCAATGTGATTGAGCAGGGAATTGTCCGACTGCGCGTAAGCGACCGCGTGGTGGACGCGGTCGCAGCGCACGAAATTCATGAACCCGGTGCGATCGGAGAGGCGAAAGCCGAGCACATCCACAGCGAAGCGCGTGCAGGCTTCCCGGTCCTGCGCGTTGACGACGACGTGCGTCACCTGCAGGGGCCTATCGCGGTCCGGGCGCAGCCTTTTCACGCGTTTTCTTTCGGTGACGAACCGGAACACGTGGCCCTCGGGGCCTTGAACGAAATATCCTGTTCCGCCTCCGGGCTCGTCGAAGTCGCGCGAGGAACCGAGCCGCGCCCCCGCTGCCGCTGCGCGCCTGCGGATTCTCGCGAGCTCGGGCTTCGAGCCGGAAAAAGTGATTGCGGTCACGGCGGGCTCGCTTGCCTGCGCAACCGAGACCACGTACGGGAGGTCTTCCGTTCCCCGAAGATAGGCTATCCCGTTTCGCTCGCCGGTCTCCAGAAGGCCCCAGGTGTCGCGGAAAAACCGGACCGCCGATTCGCGATCGGGGACTTCGAGTTCGATGCTGCGCAACTTCATGTTTTCGCTCCGGACTGTGCGCGGTGTTCGAGTCGACCGCAGTGCAGGGCCAATTGTAACGCTTCGCTTCGAGAAGTACTTGCCGGGGCACCAAATCCAGATACAATTCCAAACCCGGCGATAGAAAAAGGAAAAAGGGAGGGAAATGAAAAAGAGCAGGAGCCTCGGGCCCGCCGAGGTCGACCACCGGAAATCGCTCTCGCTCCTCCGTGCGACGCTCGAATCCACGGCCGACGGCGTTCTGGTCGTCGACAACCTCGGCAAGGTCAGCACCTACAACCAGCAGTTCGCGGAGATGTGGCGCCTCCCGCCGCAGATCCTCGCCTCCGGTAAGGACGAGGACGCGCTCAATTTCGTCCTCGATCAGCTGAAAGACCCCGACCAGTTCCGCGACAAGGTGAACGCGCTCTATTCGTATCCCGGCCAGGAGAGTTTCGACGCTATCGAGTTCAAGGACGGCCGTATCTTCGAGCGCTATTCCAGGCCCCAGCTCGTCGAGGGGCAGACGATCGGCAGGGTCTGGAGCTTCCGCGACGTGACCGAACACCGCCACGCCGAGGAAAAGCTGCGCGAGAGCGAAGAGCGCTTTCGCCTCATCGCCGAGAACGTCGGCGATCTGGTCGCCATGGTCGACACCGAGGGCCGGCGCATCTACAACAGTCCGTCTTACCGGACCGTCTTCAAGGACGGCGAGATCCAGCCGGACACGGATTCCTTCAGGGAGATTCACCCCGAAGACCGCGAGCGCGTCAAGGCGATCTTCCGCGAGACGGTCGAAACGGGCGTGGGGCAACGGACCGAATTCCGCTTCGTGCTCAAGGACGGCGGCATCCGCTACATCGAATCGGAAGGCCGCGTCATCCGGGACGCGGCCGGCAAGGTGTCGAAGGTGGTCGTCGTCTCGCGCGACATCTCCGAGCGCAAGCGCGCC
>VBDE01000210.1 GCA_005883665.1 Betaproteobacteria bacterium | reverse complement strand
CAGTGCCCCTATTGCCAATGCTTCGGTATCCATCAACGGAACGCCTCTCGCTTACAGCCCTGCGAATCAGGACTATGAAGGAAACCTGGTTGTAGCCCCTGGAAGCACCGTTACCCTGAACGTAACCGTCGGCGGCACCACCTACACTGCATCCGGCACCCAGTTCACCTCCTATCCGGCGATCTCCGCGCCTCTCGCCGGAGCCACATGGTCATCGTTCGCCGCAAATCTCGTAGCGTGGTCGAACGGGGCGCCGACAACAAACTCGTTCCATACGCTCGCGGTTCTGGATTCAGCGGATCCCAACGGTCAAGTGATCTGGCCTTCGGGAAATACCCCCCCTCCGGTGCTGTCTACCTCCACGACGTCATATACGATCAATGCCAACAGCATCACGGCCGGAAGTCGTCTCGTCATTGTTGGCATTCTGACCGGTGCGCAGATACCCAATGCGGCTCCCAACTCCGTCCTCGGGATCAGCGGCTTCACCTATGTTCCCATTACCGTTACCAACAGCACGGCGGCAACGCTGTTGTCCATCGCCGTTACACCAAGCAATCCATCGATGGCAAATGGAACGACTGCTCAACTGACGGCGACAGGTGCTTATTCGGATAACAGCACTCGGGATTTGACAACGCAGGTCATTTGGTCGAGTTCCGATAACACCAAAGCAACGGTCAGCTCTACAGGACTCGTCACCGCAATAGCGACCGGTTCGACGACGCTTACCGCAACATCAGGCAATATATCCGGATCCACACAGGCAAACGCATTTCAGCCGTCCGCACCGTCACCTGATTGGGTGAGCTTTCAGGGCGACGCGCGGCATTCGGGATTCGTGAATGCCCAGTTCGATCCTGCGCTGTTCACGCAGATATGGTCTTGGTCTCGCCCAGCAGGAGATCCGGAACCGATTGGCAGCATCAATTCCGTGGCCACAACTGCGGGCAAAGTAATCGTAACCAAAGATGTCTATTTTGGCCAAGGCGCCGTATACGCGCTGAACGAGGCAGATGGTAGCTTGAACTGGACATACGCTTTTGGCCAAATGGCATCGGAAGGACCTCCCGCGGTTGCGAACGGAAATGTACTCGTGCCCACCACAGATCCCGGCGAGCGCTGCGTTGTCTGGGCCATCGATGCGACACTCGGAACGTACCAATTCAAGATGCCATCAGATTGCCAGTGGTCCAACTTCTTCGCACCTACAGCACTTGACGGATCGGTATTGCAGACAGCTCAATACGGATCCGTTTACAGTTATTCGATCTTCTCAGGTGGGCTGCAATGGGAGGTACCGGCTGGCGCGTGGGACCAATCAACGGCGGCCGCCGATGCGCGGTATGCATATCAGTACGGAATCGCTGGAGGCCCAGCGCTCAAGGTATTCGACAGGATGACCGGCGCTACCATGGCGTCGATCGCCGATCCTTTCGCGTCCGCGTCATCCTACTCGATGTTTTCTGCCCCGATGTTGGGCGCTACCGGTGATGCCATCGTCTTCAGCGGTGGCGGATTCAGTGGGAGAGCCGCCAGCAGCAGCGAGCAATTCGATAGCCGTCCTCTTGTGAGTTACAACATTGCGGGGAAGACCATTGCCTGGCGATCTGCCAACGCCTACCTAACTCACCCGGCCATCGCTAACGGCGTCATCTACACCGCCCGCAATGCGCCACCTACTCTGGATGCGCTGAGCGAAGCAGACGGTCGTATTCTCTGGTCATGGACACCACCGGCTGGCAACACATCGTTCCACCGCAACACGGTGGTAACGAATAACCTCGTGTTTGTAAGCACCGATGCGAACGTGTACGCGATCGACCTGAGCACCCATGAGGCAGTGTGGCACTATGCCAAGCCAGGTATGCTGGCAATATCAGGAAGCTCGATCCTTTACATAGCTACGGGTGCCACGTTAAGCGACGGAAACCTTGTTGCCATCAAGCTGAAGTAATCCGACAGCGGGCTATAACCGTTGCCGTTTGGATTGAACCCGCCGGGAACATGCGCTAGAGTATTCGCCGCGCTCAAGTGTTCCGGAGAAGCAGATGTCCGTTTCCCTCGCAATCGAAGTCATTCCCACCGGCACGGTCGGCGCCGAGGTGAAGGGCGTCGATATCGCGCGGGCCAGTAAGTCCGAAGTCGATGCCATCAAGCGCGCCTGGTACCGGCACGACGTGCTGGTTTTCCGCGATCAGAAACTCAGCGACGACGACCTGCTCGCGTTCTCCCGGCACTTCGGCGCGCTCGACTCGCCGCCCAACCAGGGCGCCGGGCGCAGGTCGCCTCCGGGCTATCCGGACATCTACGTGATCTCGAACGTGCGGGACGAAGCCGGCGAGCCGATCGGCGCGCTGGGCGACGGGGAGGCCGCATGGCACACCGACATGAGCTACCTAGCCCGGCCGCCTGATGCCTCGATGCTCTATTCGCTCGAGATTCCGGCCGCGGGCGGCGACACCTACTTCTGCGGCATGAAGGCGGCACTCGCAGCGATGCCCCGGGAACTGGTCGCGCGGATCAAGGACCTCGACATCAAGCACGACGGCACCTACGATTCCGGCGGCAACCTGCGCAAGGGATTGACGGCGACGCGCGATCCGCGCACCTCGACCGGCACGCCGCACCCGATCGTCATCCGCCACCCCGAATCGGGCGAGCGTGGGCTCTACCTCGGGCGCAGGCTCAACGCCTACGTCGTCGGCCTCGCGATCGAGGAGTCGGAGCGGCTGCTCGACAGAATCTGGTCCTTCGTCGAGACGGCGGTCTACCGGCACCGATGGGCGCTCGGCGACCTGGTGCTCTGGGACAACCGCACGACCATGCACCGCCGCGACGCCTTCGATCCGAAGGCGCGCCGGGTGATGCACCGCACGCAGATCAAGGGCTCGGGCGCGCCCGCGCGCGCCGCAGTCTAGCTACTCCGGCTTGATTCCTGCGTCTGCCCACCGGGTCCGCACCCTGCTCGACGAGCTTCTGCTTCACCTCCGGCAGATGCACCACGCGGGCGAGCTCCTTCTGCATGCGTGCGACGATCGCCCCCGGCGTCTTCGCCGGAGCGAACATCGCGCACCAGGAATCGACCTCGTAGTCCGGCAGGTCCAGCTCCTCGGCGACGGTGGGAATGTCCGGCGCGGAAGCAGTGCGCTTCCGCGTCGTGACCGCTAGCGCGCGCAGCCTTCCCGAGCGCGCCTGTGAGAGCGCCGCCGACGCGGTGAGGAAGAGGAACGGGACCTGTCCCGCGAGCACGTCCGCGACCGCCGGGCCGCCCCCCTTGTACGGCACGTGCACCATGTTGATACCGGTCCTGAGCTTCAGCAGCTCGGCCGCGATGTGGCCGGGCGTGCCGCTGCCGGGCGAAGCGTAGGCGTAGAAGCCGGGGCGCTCCTTGGCCGCAGCGACCAATTCGCGCAGCGTCTTCGCCGGCGCGTTCGGGTTCGCGGCGATGAGCTGCGGCGCGCTCACGACGAGCGATACGGGAGCAAAGTCGCGCTCGACGTCGTAGTTGAGCTTGTAGAAGAAAGGATTGATCGTGTGCGAGGAGAGCGTGTACAGGAACGTATAGCCGTCGGGCGCGCTCTTCGCCGCCGCCTCGGTGCCGACCGCGCCGCCGGCACCGCCGCGGTTCTCGATGACGACAGTCTGCCCGAGCGCCTCCGAGAGCTTGAGCTGCAGGATGCGCGCGGTGATGTCGACCGTGCCCCCCGGCGGGAAGGTCACGATGAATCGAATCGGTCTTGCCGGGTACTCCTGCGCGAGCGCCTGCGATCCGATGCCGGTCGCGCACCCGGCGACGAGGCCGAGCGCCGCAATGAGCCGGCCGGGCTTCACAGCTGCGAGAGCATCGTCTCCGCGCCGCTCACTTCGAATTTCCCCGGAGCCTCGATGTTGAGTTTCTTGACCACGCCGTTCTCGACCAGCATCGAGTAGCGCTGCGAGCGCACGCCCATGTTGCGCGCGGTGAGATCGAGCTCGAGGCCGAGCTTCTTGGTCCATTCGCCGCTGCCGTCGGCGAGCATGCGGATCTTGCCGCGCGCCTTCTGGTCGCGGCCCCAGGCGCCCATCACGAAGGCGTCGTTCGTCGCGACGCACCAGATCTCGTCCACCCCTTTCGCCTTGAGCTTGTCGTAGTTTTTCACGTAGCTCGGGACGTGCTTCGCCGAGCAGGTCGGTGTATACGCGCCCGGCACGGCGAAGACCGCGATTTTCTTGCCTTTGGCCACTTCCGCGACGCTGATGTCCTTGGGATTGATCGGGCAGCCCGCGGCCTCGTCGAATTCGGTGGCTTCGGAAAGCTTGCCGTCGGGGAGTCTGTCGCCGACTTTGATGGTCATTTCGGTCTCCGGGAGTTGCGGTTTTTGGAGCGGCTAGCATCGCGCAGTTGAACGGCAAAGTCAAAATGCTTGCCCGTTCCGCGGGGGCTGGCTATATTCCCGGCCATGCAGATTGCCGCAGAAGCGAACCAGGACCACCGCCTCACGATCTCCGAGGTGCTCCAGGCCCTCGTCGCCGAAGGCCTCGTGCTCAAGGCGGACGCAGACAAGCTGATCGCAGATCGCAGGCTGCACCGCGGCGATCACCACCCCCTTGTCGTGATCGCCGACCAGAAGTGGCGCTCCCTCAAGCCTCCGCAGAAGGTCCTCTCCCTCGAATGGCTCACCGAATGGCTCGCCCGCCAGACCGGGATGGATTACTTCCACATCGATCCGCTCAAGATCAATTTCTCCGCGGTCACCGACGTGATGTCCAGTCACTACGCGGCGCGCTTCAAGATCCTTCCGGTCGAAGTGAGCACGCGCGAAGTGGTGATCGCGACCTGCGAGCCCTACGTCAAGGACTGGGAAAAGGAGTTGAAGCAGATACTGCGGCTGGAAATCCGCCGCGTCATCGCCAATCCCCTGGACGTCAGCCGCTACCAGGTCGAGTTCTACAACCTCGCGAAATCGGTGAAGGGCGCGGCCCAGAAGGGTGAGCAGCGCACCGGCATCGGCAATTTCGAGCAGCTGGTCCAGATCGGCCAGACGAGCAAGCAGCTCGACGCGAACGACCAGCACATCGTCCACGTCGTGGACTGGCTGTGGCAGTACGCGTTCGATCAGCGCGCCAGCGACATCCACATGGAGCCCCGGCGCGACGCGGGCGAGGTGCGTTTCCGCATCGACGGAGTGCTGCACCCGGTGTACCAGATCCCCATGGCGGTGATGGCGGCGATGACCTCGCGCATCAAGATCCTCGGGCGCATGGACGTGGTGGAGAAGCGCCGCCCGCAGGACGGCCGCATCAAGACGCGCACCGCCGACGGCCAGGACGTGGAGCTGCGCCTTTCCACGCTGCCGACCGCGTTCGGCGAAAAGCTCGTGATGCGCGTTTTCGACCCGGACGTGATCGTCAAGGATTTCGCCGAGCTCGGTTTTTCGGAAGACGACAAGACGCGCTGGAAGCAGATGACCGGCCAGCCGAACGGCATCATCCTCGTGACGGGGCCGACCGGCTCGGGCAAGACCACCACGCTCTATTCGACCCTGAAGACGCTCGCCACGCCCGAGGTGAACGTCTGCACGATCGAGGACCCGATCGAGATGATCGAGCCCGCCTTCAACCAGATGCAGGTGCAGCAGTCGATCGAGCTCGGCTTCGCCGAGGGCGTGCGCGCGCTCATGCGCCAGGACCCGGATATCATCATGGTGGGTGAGGTCCGCGACGTCCAGACCGCGGAGATGGCGGTGCAGGCCGCGCTCACCGGACATCTCGTTCTCTCCACTCTGCACACCAACGATTCCGCCAGCGCGATCACGCGGCTGCTCGAACTCGGAGTGCCGGCCTATCTGCTCAACTCGACCATACTCGGGGTCATGGCGCAGCGCCTGGTGCGCACCTTGTGCAGGCACTGCAAGGAAAAAATCGCCTACGAGCCGGGGCGCGAAGGCGACCTGGGCTGGGAGGAGTTCGTCGCGCCCTGGAAGGCGAAGCGTCCGGCGCACATCTACCGGCCGGTGGGTTGTCTCGAATGCCGCAACACCGGCTACTCGGGCCGCATCGGCCTGTACGAGATCCTGCTGCTTTCCCCGGAGGTGAAGCGGCTGGTCAACGCCGAGGCGGACGTCGCCAAGATCAGGGACCTGGCCTACAAGGAGGGCATGAAGCCGCTGCGCATAAGCGGCGCGATGAAAGTCGCGATGGGATTGACGACGTTCGAAGAAGTGCTCAAGGTCGCGCCCCCGCCCGGAAAAGCTTAGCCCTCGTTGTCATTTCTCGGAGGTGCACGCCCACACGGCGATCTTGCAGTTGTCGCCGCATTTTCTGAGCGCTTTGGCTTCGGCGATCTCGCGCGAGGCGCCCGTGTCGGAGGCGACGCGCTTCGGCCTCGCGGCGACGGCGCCGCAGCTGTCGCGGAAGGTCCGGAGCAGGTCGCAGTTCGTGCCGCAAATGCGAAAGGCTTCCGCCTCGGCTTCGCGCTTGGTCTTCCGGTCGACGGCGTAGCCATAGGCGCCGGTCCTGGTGCTGTAGGCGATCGAGCCCCACAGCTGCCTCTTGCCGTAACGCGCCGCGGTGGCATCGACCGAGAGGAGGGCGAAGGCGACGAGCAGTCCGACGACGGTGATCCGTTGCATGGCTGGACCTATTTAACGAGAGCGCGCATCGCGCGCTCCAGTCCCTGGATGGTGGTGGAATACATACGTCCTCCCATGATTTCCTTGAGTATGCCGATCGACTGGCGGTAAGGCCAGATCTCCTCCGGTTCGGGATTGAGCCAGACCGCCCTGGGGTACAGCTCGAGCATGCGCTTCAGCCACACCGCTCCCGCTTCGTCGTTGGAGTATTCGATCGAGCCGCCCGGCTGCAGGATCTCGTAGGGACTCATGGTCGCGTCCCCGACGAAGACGAGCTTATAGTCGTGCCCGTACTTGTGCATGATGTCGAAGGTCCGGGTGCGCTCGGAGTGCCTGCGGCGGTTGTCCTTCCACACGGTGTCGTAGAGGCA
>VBDE01000209.1 GCA_005883665.1 Betaproteobacteria bacterium | reverse complement strand
GCTATCCCAAGGAGAAGCAGGTGTGGCTCAAGGCCGGGGACAGGCTGACCACGACGATCGAGAAGCTGGGCACGCTGCGGTTCGCCCTCGTCTGATCTTTTTTTTTCGACGACCAACAAAAGGAGGATACAAGCATGAAGAAACTGACGATAGCAGCGGCCCTCGTCGCCGCCGTGCTCTGGACCGGAATCGGCCTGTTGAACGCGCAGCAGCCTGGCTTTACGCGCACCGTCCTGCAGGACCAGGACTTGACCGCCCAGGGCCGGCACGCGGTGGTGGCCCGCGCGGAATTCATTGCCGGCGGGCAGGCGGGACGGCACACGCATCCCGGCGAGGAACTCGGCTACGTCGTGGAAGGCACTCTGCAGCTCCTGATAGACGGCCAGCCGCCGAAGACGCTCAAGACTGGCGAGGTGTTCTTCGTCCCTGCCGGCGTGGTCCACGACGGCAAGAACGTCGGAAAAGGCAAGGCAGTCGTGCTCGCGACTTACGTCGTCGAGAAGGGCAAGCCGGTCGCGACAGCGATCAAGTGACCCCCGGGAGCCCATTGGCGGCGGGCGCCATGCGCACGCCGATTGCGTTCGTGCCAGTGCGCGCGCGCGGCGCGCGCCGCGGCTGAGGCGCTTGCCTGCCGATGGCGGCGCTCGCCCCCGATCCCGTTGCGTTTCGCGCGCTGGAGCACGCGGGCTGGCAGGGCGCCGCCCGCCACTACGACGAGGCCTTCGGAAGCCTCACGCGCCAGGCGGTCGATCCGCTGCTCGACGCGGCGGAAGTGCGCTCGGGCGTGCGCACGCTCGACGTGGCGAGCGGCCCGGGCTACGCGGCGGCGTCGGCCGCGGCCCGCGGGGCACCTGTCGCGGCGCTGGATTTTTCCTCCGCGATGGTGGAGCTCGCGCGGTCGCAGAATCCGGAAATAGAGTTCCGGGAGGGCGACGCCGAGGCGCTGCCGTTTCCGGATGGCAGCTTCGCCGCGGTGGTGATGAACTTCGGCATGCTGCATCTGGCCCAGCCGGAACGCGCCCTCGCCGAGGCCTTCCGCGTTCTGCACGCGGGCGGCAGATACGCCTTCACCGTCTGGGCGAAACCGGAGGAGGCGGTGGGTTTCGGAATCATCCTCGATGCGATCCGCAAGCACGGCAATCCCGATGTGCCGCTGCCGCCGGGGCCGCCGTT
>VBDE01000208.1 GCA_005883665.1 Betaproteobacteria bacterium | reverse complement strand
TCCTCAAGGTCGCGGGCTTCAGGAACGTGGACGTGCGAAAGGTCCCGCAGGTCTGGCGCTTCAGCGCGTCAGGGCTGCTGTTCGAGGCGTTCCTCGCCGGGTCGGTCAGGACGCAGGCCTTGCTGCACGCCCAGTCCGCTCCGGCGCTCAACGCGATCCGCGACGCGGTCGGCCGGCTCGCCGGCGAATACGAGAATCACGGGACCGTGGAGATTCCCATGCCCGCGGTTCTCGCGGCGGCGGTGAAGCCGTGATCCCGCGG
Organism: Betaproteobacteria bacterium; assembly: GCA_005883665.1. Lineage (GTDB taxonomy): Bacteria > Pseudomonadota > Gammaproteobacteria > Burkholderiales > SG8-39 > VBDM01. Next base: position 2,195 of record VBDE01000208.1, on the reverse strand, counting down.
CGCGGCGTTCGCCTGCACGGAAAATCATGAAGCGTCTGGGCAAATGGCTTGCCGCCCGCAAGGCGATCGAGATCGTCGAGGAGGGCGGCGTGCGCGTGCTGCAGATCGGCGGCAACGCGATCCAGAGCGCCATGCGGCTGGACGCGCCTGACCGGATCGAGCTCGACTACGTGCGCGCGATGATGGTGTTTCTGCTCTTTCGTCCGGGCCCGCGCGAGGTGCTCATGGTGGGCCTCGGCGGCGGCTCGATGGCGCGCTTCATCCATCAGCGCATGCCGCAAACGCGGGTCACGGTGGTCGAGATCAATCCGGGCGTGGTCACCGCGGCGCGGAGATACTTTCACTTTCCGGAGGAAGACGCACGGCTGGAAATCGTGGTCGGCGACGGAGCCGAGGTCGTGCCGCAGCGGCCCGCGAGCTGCGACGTCCTCGTCGTGGACGGTTTCGTCAACGGCAGTCCGGCGAAGGACTTGTGCACGCGATCCTTCTACGACAGCGCTTTCGCCGCGCTGCGCCCGGGCGGCGTCATGGTCGCCAACTTCATGAGCGACGACAAGCGCATCGAAACCTACTGCGGGCGAATCGAGGAAAGCTTCGGCCGCAATCCGACGCTGCTGCTCGCCGAAGAGGAGGACAACGTCATCGCCTTCGCGCTTCGAGGCGGCCCGCACCGCATCCCCTGGGCGGAGCTGAAAGGCCGCGCTCGCGCCGCGCAGCGGCTATTCGACCTGCCGCTCGAAGAGTGCTTGGCCGATCTGCGTCGGCGCAACTCCCACACGGCGCAATTTCTGACTCTCTGATGCCGGCTCCCGAAGAATCCCAGCAGCCTCCCTCCGGGCCGGCGCAGATCCTGTCGCTCGGCGACGCCACCGCGATCATCGTGGGCCTGATCGTCGGCGCCGGCATATTCGGCACGCCCTCGATCGTCGCGGGCGCCGTGGAAAGCCCGGCGCTGCTGGTCGCGGTGTGGGTTGCGGGTGGCGCGTTCTCCGTGATCGGCGCGCTGTGCTACGCGGAGCTCGCGACGGCGTTCCCATCCGCGGGCGGCGAATACCATTTCATCGGCCGGGCCTACGGGCGCCCGCTTGCCTTCCTTTACGGCTGGGCGCGCATGACGGTGGTCGTCGCGGGCTCCATCGCGGTGTTCGCCTACCTCTTCGGCGACTACATGTCGCGCGTGATCCATCTCGGCCCGCAATCTTCGGCTCTCTGGGCGGCGGGGGTGGTTGTGGTGCTCACGGCCGTAAACTACGCGGGGATCCGAGAGGGGAAGCTCACGCAGAACTTCTTCACCTTCCTCGAATGCGGGGGCCTCGTGCTCATCATCGTCGCCGGGTTCGCGCTCGCGCCCGATCCGGCGCCGCCTGCGCCATCGGCGGGCGGCGGTGCGCCCTGGTACATGGGCGCGGGCATCGGCTCGGCGATGGTGTTCGTGCTCTTCACCTATGGCGGCTGGAACGACGCGGCGTATATTTCCGCGGAAGTACGCGATCGCCGGCGCAACATGGTGCGCGCGCTGCTGCTCTCCATAGGTATCGTGACCCTGCTCTACCTGCTCGTGAACCTCGCCTATCTGAAGGGGCTCGGCTACGGGGGCATGACGCGCTCGGACGCGGTCGCGGCGGACCTCATGAAGCGCGTCTGGGGACCGGCCGGGGAGAAGCTCATCTCGGTGATGATCGCGATCGCCGCGCTCACCTCGGTGAACGGCTCGATGATCGTCGGCGCGCGCTCGAACTACGCGCTCGGGCGCGACTGGCCGCTGCTCGGTTTCCTCGGCCGCTGGGACGAGGCGAGCGGCTCGCCGCGTACCGCGATGCTAGCGCAGGGCGCGATCGCGCTCGCGCTGGTCGTCTTCGGCGCTTTCCAGAACGCGGGCTTCAAGGGCCTGGTGGAATATTCGCTGCCGGTGTTCTGGGGCTTTTTCATGCTGACCGGAATCGCGCTCTTCATCCTGCGGGTGAAGGAACGCGATGCGCCGCGGCCCTTTCGCGTGCCCGGCTATCCGCTGGTGCCGGGAATTTTCGTGCTCACCTGCGCGTATCTGCTCTACTCGAGCCTCGCCTATCACCGCGCCCACGCGCTCGTGGGGCTCGGGGTTCTCGCCGTGGGCGCGGCGGTCATGCTCTTCGGAAACCGGGGACAGACCACGGTTTCCGAGCCGAAGAATACATAGCGAAACCGTGGTCTGTCCC
>VBDE01000225.1 GCA_005883665.1 Betaproteobacteria bacterium | reverse complement strand
TTCCGATGCCCAAGCGCGCGGTGGACGGGCCGTTTCTGATGCCGGTGGAGGACGTGTTCTCGATCTCCGGTCGCGGCACGGTGGTGACCGGACGCGTGGAGCGCGGGATCGTGAAGGTGGGCGAGGAGCTGGAGATCGTGGGGCTGAAGCCCACGTTGAAGACGGTGTGCACGGGCGTGGAGATGTTCAGGAAGCTCTTGGACGAGGGGCAGGCCGGGGACAACATCGGGGTGCTGTTGAGGGGCACCAAGCGCGAAGAAGTGGAGCGCGGGCAGGTGCTCTCCAAACCCGCCTCGATCACCCCGCACACCAAGTTCGAGTGCGAGGTGTACGTGCTGTCCAAGGAAGAAGGCGGGAGTTTTACTTCAGGACCACCGATGTGACGGGCAGCTGCGAGCTGCCGAAGGGGACCGATATGGTGATGCCGGGGGACAACGTGAAGATGGTGGTGAGCCTGATAGCGCCGATTGCGATGGAGCAGGGCTTGAGGTTTGCCATCCGCGAGGGCGGCAAGACCGTGGGTGCGGGCGTCGTCGCGAAAGTTATTGAGTGAAGGCGGGACACAGGCCAATAGCTCAACTGGCAGAGCGTCGGTCTCCAAAACCGAAGGTTGGGGGTTCGATTCCCTCTTGGCCTGCCAAGGAACGGATGGCTAGCGGGACTGCGGTCCCGCTCGATTAAAGGCGGATGGCGGACAAAATCAAGGTTGCGGTAGCGGTGCTGCTGCTGATCGCGGGCATCGCGGGCTTTTATTTCCTCTCGGAAAGCCCGATGGTTTTGCGCGTGGCGAGCGTGCTTGCGGGATTCGCCGCGGGCTCCGTCGTGGGTTGGACCACCGAGCCGGGAAGGCGGTTTTTCGTGTTCGCCCAGGAAGCAGTGGTCGAAACGAAAAAGGTGGTGTGGCCTACGCGCAAGGAATCGCTGCAGACTACCGGTGCGGTGTTCGCATTCGTGGTGGCCATGGCGGTGTTCCTTTGGCTCACCGACAAGAGCCTCGAAAAGCTGATGTACGACGTGCTTCTCGGATGGAAAAAGTAGCTATGACCGCCAACGCAACCAAGCGCTGGTACGTGGTGCACGCCTACTCCGGATTCGAGAAATCCGTACAGCGCACGCTCCTCGATCGAATTCAGCGCGCCGGCATGCAGGAAAAATTCGGCAAGATCCTGGTGCCGACCGAGGAAGTCGTCGAGATGAAAGGCGGGCAGAAGAACATCTCGGAGCGCAAGTTCTTCCCCGGCTACGTGCTCGTGGAAATGGACATGACCGACGACGCCTGGCATCTCGTGAAGAATACGCCCAAGGTCACGGGTTTCGTCGGCGGGGCGCACGGCAGGAAGCCGCCGCCCATCAGCGAGAAGGAAGTGAAGAACATCCTGCAGCAGATGCAAGAGGGCGTGGAGAAGCCCAAGCCCAAGGTGCTGTTCGAGATCGGCGAGGCGGTGCGGGTCAGGGAAGGTCCGTTCACCGATTTCCACGGCACGGTCGAGGACGTGAATTACGACAAGTCGAAGCTGCGCGTGTCGGTGACGATTTTCGGGCGGGCGACGCCGGTGGAATTGGAATTCGGGCAGGTTGAGAAAGCGTGAAAGCGATCGGGGAGAACGCGGTACTCGCGTTCGCTTGCACCCAACTAGGAGAGCCAGATGGCTAAGAAAGTAGTCGGATTCATCAAGCTGCAGGTGCCGGCGGGCAAGGCCAATCCCAGCCCGCCGATCGGGCCGGCGCTCGGCCAGCGCGGCTTGAACATCATGGAGTTTTGCAAGGCGTTCAACGCGCAGACGCAAAAAATCGAGCCGGGCCTCATGCTGCCGGTGGTGATTACCGCTTACCAGGACAAGAGCTTCAGCTTCATCGTCAAGACTCCGCCCGCGACCGTTCTCATCAAGAAGGCGGCTGGAATCGAGTCGGGCAGCAAGACGCCGCACACTGACAAGGTGGGGAAGATCACGCGTGCTCAGGCCGAGGAGATCGCGAAGGCCAAAATGCCCGACCTGACCGCCGCCGATCTCGACGCGGCGGTGCGCACGATCGCGGGCAGCGCCCGCTCGATGGGCGTAACCGTGGAGGGCGTGAAATGAGCAAGCTCCCGAAACGGAAGCAAACCTGGGCGAAGCTGCGTGAGCACAACAGGAATTACCCGGTGCTGGACGCGTTGAAGATCATCAAGCAAGCGGCGGTCGCCAAATTCGACGAGGCCGTCGACGTGGCGATCAATCTGGGCATCGATGCGAAGAAATCCGACCAGACCGTGCGCGGATCGGTCGTGCTGCCGGCCGGCACGGGCAAGAAGGTGCGGATCGCCGTATTTGCGCAAGGCGACAAGGCCAAGGCGGCAAAGGACGCGGGCGCCGACATCGTCGGCATGGAAGATCTCGCCGAAAGCGTCAAAGCGGGGAAGCTCGATTTCGACGTCGTGATCGCGAGCCCCGACACGATGCGCGTGGTCGGGCAGTTGGGTCAGATCCTGGGGCCCCGCGGGCTGATGCCCAACCCGAAGGTGGGGACCGTGACGCCCGATGTCGCGGCGGCGGTGAAAAATGCCCGCGCCGGACAGGTGCAGTACCGTGCCGACAAGTCCGGCGTCGTTCAATGCTCCATCGGACGCGCTTCCTTCACCCCGGAGCAGACCATGGGGCCGGGTGTGCGCGTAGACCCGGCGAGTTTCGGCGGTGGAGCGGCGCAGCATTGATGCGGCATGAACGAATTTCTGGGTCCCCGCTTACGCGGGGATCGCGCCTCCTTGAAAACGGAGGCACGACTTTGGGCCGTCGCGCGGCCTGCAGGGCGTGCGGCGGGTTATCAAAGACCGTAGGAACCGAGAGGTTCAATCGGGGGAACGATGTGCTTTGAACAATCCTTCCGTCCTACGCAGATGGCGAACCCCATGCAGGATTTTCCTGAATGCAGGTCGCCGTGGGTGCCGCAAGTCTTGGCGACGGGCGGCTTTGACAAAATGGAGGTAGACCTTGGGTCTCGATCTTGACAAGAAGAAGGCGATGGTCGCCGAAGTCTCCGCGCAATTGGCGAAGGCGAAGACGGTCATCGTCGCTGAGTACCGTGGTCTGGAAGTGGGCCGCATGACCGAGCTGCGCGCGAAAGCGCGCAAGTCGGGCGTGTACCTGCGCGTCCTCAAGAACACCCTGGCGCGCCGCGCCGTCGAAGGCACGCCGTTTGCCGGGCTGTCCCAGCACATGAAGGGACCGCTCGTCTACGGCATCTCCCCCGATCCGGTGGCGACCGCCAAGGTGCTCAACGAGTTCGCCAAAGCGAACGAGAAGCTCGTCATCCGCGCCGGCGCCATGCCGAACGCCGTGATTTCCGCGAAGGAGGTCACCGCGCTCGCGTTGATGCCGTCGCGCGAAGAGCTGCTCGCGAAGCTGCTGGCAACGATGCAGGCGCCGATCGCGCAGTTTGTGCGGACGCTGAACGAGGTGCCGGCGCGCTTTGCGCGCACCCTCGCCGCGGTCCGCGACAAGCGACAGGCGGCGAGCGCGCAGTAGTGCGGCCACAACGAAACTGATTCAGGAGAAACGAAATGTCTGTAGCAAAAGCAGAGATTCTGGATGCGATTTCCAACATGTCGGTGCTGGAGCTGTCCCAGCTGATCAAAGACCTTGAAGACAAGTTCGGCGTGTCCGCTGCAGCGGCAACGGTTGCGGCGGCCGCTTCGGCGGGCGGTGGCGGAGCTGCCGCGGCGGTGGAAGAACAGACCGAGTTCACGGTCGTGCTCACCGGGTTCGGCGAAAACAAGGTCAACGTGATCAAGGCGGTCCGCGAAGTCACCGGGCTCGGTCTGAAGGAAGCCAAGGACTTGGTGGATGGGGCGCCCAAGCCCGTCAAGGAAGCGGTGTCCAAAGCGGACGCGGAAGCGATTTTGAAAAAGTTGATCGACGCCGGCGCCAAGGCCGAGATCAAGTAACGGCGGTCCACACATCTTGCACCACAGAGCGCACCGAGAGCACGGAGAGTTGTTTCGGAGCTTATCCGTGTACTCCGTGATCTCTGTGGTTCAGGAGCTTTCACGGCGCAGAACGCAGATGAGAGGGGGCGGAACTTTCCGGGCCGCCCCCTGTCCCCTGTCCTCTGGCTTCGAGACGGAGTGTCCATGACCACCGCTGCAACCTATTCATCCACCGAAAGAAAACGCATCCGCAAGAGCTTCGCCAAGCGAGCGAGCGTGCTGAGCGTGCCGTTTCTTCTGGCGACCCAGCTCGAGTCCTATGCGGCTTTCCTGCAGGCGGCCGTGCTTCCGGAAAAGCGCAAGAACGAGGGCCTGCAGGCGGCTTTCACCTCGATCTTCCCCATCTCCAGCCACTCGGGGAACGCGCGGCTCGAATTCGTCAGCTACTCGCTCGGTGAGCCGCCTTTCGACGTGAAGGAATGCCAGCAGCGCGGGCTGACCTACGCGAGCCCGCTGCGCGCCAAGGTGCGCCTCACCATCATGGACAAGGAAGCCTCCAAGCCCACGGTGAAGGAGGTCAAGGAACAGGAAGTGTACATGGGCGAGATTCCGCTCATGACCACCACGGGCTCGTTCATCATCAACGGCACCGAGCGAGTGATCGTCAGCCAGCTGCACCGCTCGCCGGGCGTGTTCTTCGAGCACGATCGCGGCAAGACGCACTCGTCAGGGAAGCTGCTCTTTTCGGCGCGCATCATCCCGTACCGCGGCTCGTGGCTCGACTTCGAATACGACCCCAAGGACTACCTCTATTTTCGCGTCGACCGCAGGCGCAAGATGCCGGTGACGATCCTGCTCAAGGCGATCGGCATGACTCCCGAGGCCATCCTCGCGGCGTTCTACGATTTCGACACCTTCCAGCTCGCCAAGAGCGGCAATCAGTTCGAACTGGTGCCCGAGCGCCTG
>VBDE01000224.1 GCA_005883665.1 Betaproteobacteria bacterium | reverse complement strand
AGCGCATCACCGGCAAGCACATCCGCGACATGGAAGCCGCTGGAATGAAGCGGATGGCGGTGCCGGACGAGTTCGTGATCAGCCGTACGCTCGCGCACAACGTCATCAACAAGGAGTCCGGCGAGATACTCGCCAACGCCAACGACGAGATCACCGAACCGCTGCTCGCGAAGCTCGCCGAAGCGGGCATCGAGACGATCAGGACCG
>VBDE01000223.1 GCA_005883665.1 Betaproteobacteria bacterium | reverse complement strand
AGAGATCGACGACATCGATCATCTCGGCAACCGGCGCGTGCGCTCGGTGGGCGAACTCGCCGAGAACCAGTTCCGTGCGGGCTTGGTTCGCGTCGAGCGCGCGGTGAAGGAACGCCTGTCGCAGGCGGAGTCCGAAAATCTCATGCCGCACGATCTCATCAACGCGAAACCCATCTCCGCCGCGATCAAGGAGTTTTTCGGCTCGAGCCAGCTGTCGCAGTTCATGGACCAGACGAATCCGCTTTCGGAAATCACCCATAAGCGGCGCGTATCGGCCCTGGGGCCGGGCGGGCTTACACCGGAGCGCGCGGGCTTCGAGGTGCGCGACGTGCACCCGACCCACTATGGCCGGGTGTGCCCCATCGAAACGCCCGAAGGCCCGAACATCGGCCTGATCAACTCGCTCGCGCTCTACGCGCGCACCAACCGGTACGGGTTTCTGGAGACGCCGTACAGGAAAGTCGTCAGCGGCAAAATCACCAACGAGATCGATTTTCTCTCGGCGATCGAGGAAGGCAACTTCGTCATTGCGCAGGCGAATGCGCAAATCGACAAGAACGGCAAGCTCGTCGATGGCCTGGTTTCGTGTCGCTTCAAGAACGAATTCACGCTGGCGACCGCCGACCGCGTCCAGTACATGGACGTGGCCCCCTCGCAGATCGTCTCGGTGGCGGCCTCGCTCATCCCCTTCCTCGAGCATGACGACGCCAACCGCGCGCTGATGGGCTCGAACATGCAGCGCCAGGCGGTGCCTTGCCTTCGGCCGGAGAAACCGCTCGTCGGCACGGGGATCGAGCGCACTGTCGCGGTGGACTCTGGCACGGCGGTTCAGGCCTTGCGCGGCGGCGTGGTCGATTACGTCGATGCGAGCAGGATCGTGGTGCGCGTCAACGACGACGAAACCGTCCCGGGAGACGTGGGCGTCGATATTTACAATCTGGTGAAATACACGCGGTCGAATCAAAACACCAACATCAATCAGACGCCTCTGGTGAAGCCTGGCGAGCGCATCGCCAAGGGCGACGTGGTGGCCGACGGTGCCTCGACCGACATGGGCGAGCTCGCGCTGGGGCAGAACATGCTGGTCGCCTTCATGCCTTGGAACGGTT
>VBDE01000222.1 GCA_005883665.1 Betaproteobacteria bacterium | reverse complement strand
GGACCACCGACTCTTCATTCCGCTGCTCATCGCAACCCTGATCGCGTTTCCCGCGCGCTCGCGCGCCGACGACACCCGGTGGGAGAGCCTCCGCGTCTATGCCCTCGCCGACGGCCAATCCGTGGCCGTGGCGGTGCCGGCCGAGTGGCGGGAAACGGGCAAGGCGCAAGTTCTCCGAGCCGGTTCGGTGCTCCGATTCCTGGATGAATCGGGACGCCCGGTCGAGATCACGGCCGCCGCCCTGGCGCGCGCGGCCGCGAAAAGATCGCTCCTGCGACCCGAGGACCTCAGGAAAATCGCCCTCGCGGCGCGCTAGCGTCTCGCGGCGACTGCTTCAGCTCAGGGAAGGCAACGCCTCCAGCAATCCGAAAAAAGAGAGAGGGTATACGTTTGGCCGCGCGACCCGCGGCCTTTTTTTTGGGGCGACACCCGGCCCGCTCTCACTTCTGCCGTTCCGCCGCTTCGAGCGCGCCTTTCGCGCCCTCCGCGTCGCCGCGCGCCTCGCGCGCGTGCGCGATGAGGCGCCAGTTCTCGGCGCGCAGGGCGTTGTCCGATCCGGCCCAGGAGTTGGAGCGCGCGGCGGTGCTCTCGGCCTGCGCGTAGTCGCCCTGCTTCAGGCGCACGCGCGCGAGCTCCTGCCACAGGCGCGGATTGCGAGGCTCGATGCGCAGCGCGCGCTCGAGCGAAGCCGCAGCGTTCGCGAGGCGCCCGGCCGCGGCATCGGCGCGCGCGCCGTCCAGGAGTCCCGCGATCGCCAGGTTCTCGGTGCGCGCCGCGGGCTCGGGCAAGGGAGCGGGCGCCGGCGTAGGCCCACCAGGCTCGGGTTCTCTCACCGTCGCGCAGCCGGCGATGGCGATCGCAAGCAATGCGAGTAGGGTCCTCATCGGACCTCTATTTTCCGCTAATTGCTTTTACCTTCCAAACAGACGCTGCATCCAGCTCTTCGCCTGCTGCTTCACTCCTTCGACCGCGACGCCCAGGGCCGACGCGCAGGGAGCGCGCTCCGCGGGCGCCGAGCCCTGCGCGAACGGCACCCGTCGGGCTTGGGAAGCGCGAGCGGCTCGGGAGCGAGCGCGGCCATCATCTCGCCCCACACCGGCAGCGCCGCAGCTGCGCCCGTGAGCCGCGCCGCGCGGTTGTCGTCGTAGCCGATCCAGACGATGCCGAGCCGGTCGCCGCTGAATCCCGCGAACCAGGCGTCGCGCTGCTCGGTGGTGGTGCCGGTCTTGCCCGCGACGGCGGTCTCGGGCGGCAGCCAGTTCGAGAGGCTGCGGCCGGTGCCTTCGCGCACCACGCCCTGCATCGCGGCGGTGATGAGGTACATGGGCTCAGGCGGGAACGCCTGCTCCACCGCGAGCGCATAGCGTTTGAGCGGGCGGCCGTCCTGGGTCGTGACTTCGCGGATGGCGCGCAAGGGCGTGCGGAATCCCCCGCTCGCGATGGTCTGGTACATCTGCGCCACTTCCAGCGGGGAGAGGTCCACCGCGCCGAGCAGCGTCGAAGCGTAGGGCTGCATTTCGCGCTCGATGCCGAGTCGTTTGATCGTGGCGAGGACTTTCTCGACGCCGATATCGGTCCCGAGGCGCGCGGTTGCGGCGTTGTAGGACTGCGCGAGCGCGGTGCGCAGCTCCCAGTCGGGCGCCCCGCGGCTCTTCCACACGAAAGGCCCGTCGTCGATCGGCGTGACCAGGGTGTAGCGCGAGGGTTCGGCGAGCGCCGTAAGGTAGATCGCGGGCTTCAGGAGCGAGCCCACGGGCCGCCCGGCGTCCAGGGCGCGGTTGAAGCCGCGGAAGCGCACGTCGCGCCCACCGACCAGCGCCTGCACTTCGCCCGACTGGGTGTCGGTGACCACGACCGCGCCTTCCAGGCCCGGCTCGCCGAAGATCTTCCCTCTGTCGAACTGCGCGATCTTGCGCTCGAGCGCCCGCTCCGCCGCCGCCTGCACGCGCGGGGCCAGCGTAGTGAAGACCCGCAAGCCTTCCGAGCGGAGGTCGGCTTCGTCGTAATCGCGCCTCAACTGCCGATGCACGAGATCGAGGAAGGCCGGGTGGGGCGAAGTGCCCATCGCGGCCTTCTGGTTGACGCCGAGGTCCGCGGCCCGCGCTTTCGAGTACTCCTCCATCGTGGCGAAGCCCCGGTCCTTGGTCTCGCGCAGCACGAGGTTTCTCCGCTCGAGCGCGCGCTCCGGATTGCGGAACGGGTCGTAGAATGTCGGGCCCTTCACCATGCCCACGAGGAGCGCGCTCTCGGCGAGCGTGAGGTGCTCGACCGTCTTGCCGAAGTAGTAGAGCGAGGCGAGGCCCACGCCGTGGATCGCGCGGTCGCGGTCCTGGCCAAGGTAGATTTCGTTCAGATACGTCTCGAGGATCTCGTCCTTGTCGTAGTGGATTTCCAACAGCACCGCCATGAAGAGCTCGGTGATCTTGCGCGAGAGCGTACGCTCGGGCGTGAGGAAGAAGTTCTTCACCAGCTGCTGCGTCAGCGTGCTGCCGCCCTGGAGTCCCTTCAGGCGGAGGAACGAGAGCGCCGCGCGCGCGTGGTGCGCGTAGAAATTGCGGTCCTCGTTCGCGACCAGCGCTTGCACCAGGTGCTTCGGCACCTCGGAGAGCCTGACGAGCACGCGGTCCTCGTTGTTCGCGGGATAGATGCCGCCGATTGCCAAAGGCTCCAGGCGCGCGAGCGGAAGGTCCCGCCCTTCGGCGTCCTGCACCGCCTTGACCGCGCCGCCTTCGAAGGCGACGCGCACGCGCTTCGCGGGCTGCAACCCGTCCCAGAACACGAACGGCCGCACCGCCACCTCGAGCCAGTCGTTGTCGTTCGCGAACCAGCCCGGATCGCCCTCGCGCGGGCCCTGGCCGTAGCCCGCCTCCTGCAACTCGCGCACCACGTCGATCTGCGCGATGCGCAAACCCGCGTGCAGCTCCAGCGGCCGCGCGTAAATCCGCGCCGGCAGCGCGAAGCGCCGGCCCTCGAACTCGCTGCGCACACGGATGTCGAGGTAGAGCGTGAACCCGGCCGCGAGCAGCGCGACCGTAAGGATGGTGTAGCGGGCGTAGCGCCAGAATTTAGCGCGATCGAACATCGGCGGATTTTACTTCGTTGCGGGGAGGGCGCGGGCTATCGCGGCGAGGTGAAGCAGGAACTTGCACTGGCCGCAGTGCTCAAGTGTCGCTCTGCGGCGACACCGGGGTGACGATGCGCTCCAACCGCGGCGTACCAGGGGCGATCCCGGATTGGAGGTTACTCATATGCTTGCGGCACCGCACGCGCGCCTCAATTCCTCGCGCTCATCAGCGCTCAAGTCCCGGCCGAAGTGGAGCACCCGGTCCAGGACGTCGTCGGTCTCGAAGTAGGCCTTGCGGCAGTCGAGGTGCACGAACCCTCCCGGAACGAAGCGCCCCTCTTCGTAGAAGACGAGCCGGATGCGCCAGCTCCCGCGCGCGATGGGCTCGCGGCAGCTGCGGCACTTCGCCTGCGCGCCCGGCGAGCGCTCGGCGCCGTCGATCCGCGGGAGGCGCCGGTGCGCCAGGCTCGCGCGCGCCGCGCGCTCGAGGCTCTCCCGGTCGGGCACGTTCGCTGGCGTTTCCACCAGGGCCTGAAGCAGCGGCTCCGGCCGCTTGTAGGCCGCGCACGCCGGATGGAACCACACAGTCATCTCGCCCTCCGCAAAGGGGTTGGGAAGGCGCTCGCCGAAGCGCAGCTCTCCACGCTGGATGCCTTGAGCGCAGCCGCGGCACCTGGAGCGACCGCTAGTGGCGGATTCGAAGAGGTGCGACACGCCGGGAACTCACCGCGCGCTACGCGGCTCGAGCTTCCACCCCGGCATACTCCCGCGCAAGAAACGCGTGGATCTCAGCGACCACCGCGGCTCCCTCGCCGATCGCGCCGCCGACGCGCTTCACCGAGCCTGAGCGCACGTCGCCGATCGCGAACACGCCGGGCACGCTGGTCTCGAGCGGCAGGCGCCCGCCGGCACCGGTCCTGACGAAGCCCTTGTCGTCGAAGGCAACGCCGCAATCCTTCAGCCACTCGGTCGCGGGATCCGCGCCGAGGAAGAGAAAGACGTTGCGGATCGCGCGGGTTTCCTCGGCCCCAGAGTCGCGGTGCCGCCAGCGCAGCGACTCGACGCCGGACTCGCGCGAGCCCTCGAGCGCGACGATCTCGGTCCGCGTGCGCAGCTCGATGTTGGGGATCGCGGCGATGCGGTCGATCAGGTACCTCGACATGCTCGCGGCGAGTCCCGGGCCGCGCACCAGCATCCACACCTTGGCGACATGCCCGGCGAGAAACACCGCGGCCTGCCCCGCGGAGTTGCCGCCGCCGACGAGCGCCACTTCCTGCCCCGCGCAGGTCTTCGCCTCGATGGAGGAGGCCCAGTACCAGACGCCGCGCCCTTCCAGGGCTTTCAGGTCGGCGCAGTCCGGTCGGCGATAGCGGGCGCCGGTGGCGATGACCACCGTGCGGCTGCGCACGCTGCGCGCGCCGGCGAGCTCGAGCGCGAGCGGATCGCGCTCCTCCGGCCGGCCGCAGTCCAGGCGCACCGCTTCGGCTGGGATCAGCATGCGCGCGCCGAATTTCTGCGCCTGCGTATAGGCTCGGCCGGCAAGCGCCTGGCCCGAGATGCCGGTCGGGAAGCCGAGATAGTTCTCGATGCGCGCGCTCGCGCCCGCCTGCCCGCCGAAGGCGCGCGCGTCGATGACGAGCACGGAGAGCCCTTCGGAGGCCGCGTAGACCGCGGTCGCGAGTCCCGCGGGGCCCGCGCCGACGACGGCGACGTCGTGCACGCGCTCCGCTTCGGCGGCGTCCAGCATGCCGATGCAGCGCGCGAGCTCGTTCTCTGCGGGATTGCGCAGCACCGATCCGTCGGGACAGGCGACGAGCGGCATGTCCTCGGGCTTCGGAGCGTAGCGCTCGATGAAGGCGTGTGCGTCCGGGTCGCTCGCCGGATCGAAGACGAGGTGCGGAATGCCGTTGCGGGTGAGAAAACTCCGCAGCCGCGCCATGTCCGGGGACGAGGGCGCACCGATCAGCACCGGGCCGCCTGCGCCCATCTCGATCAGGCCGACGCGGCGCAGGATCAGCGCGCGCATGATCTCCTCGCCGAGATCCGCTTCGGCGACCAGCAGCGCGCGCAACTGCTCCGGGACGACGAGGAGCGCCTCGACTGCGCCGGCCGCGACGCCGTCCGCGAGCGCGCGCCGGCCCGAGAGCTGCCCGATTTCGCCCGAGAATCCTCCGGCGGAGAGCTCGGCGATGAGCAGATCGTGCCCGTGCCCGTCGCGGCCGGTGATGCGCAGCGTGCCCGAGAGCACGACGAACATGCCCGGGCTAGTCTTCCCGGTCTCGAACAGGCACTCGCCGTCCGCGTAGCGGCGCGGCGCGCCGAAGCGGCGCAGGCGCGCGATCTCCTCGTCCGCGAGGACCGGGAACATCTGCGCGCGGCGCGCTCCGAGCGTCGGGGAGTTGTAGGGCTCGGCGCTCATTTCAGCTCCATGTCGAGCTCGTCGATATAGCACCAGCTCCAGCTCTCGCCCGGTTCGAGCGATGTGATGATCGGATGCTTCGTCGCGTGATGGTGCTTGGTGGCGTGCTTGTTCTTCGACTCGTCGCAGCAGCCGACGTGCCCACAGGTGCGGCACAGCCGCAGATGCACCCAGGCGTCGCCCATCCTGAGGCATTCCTCGCAGCCCTTAGCGCGCGGCCGGCCGGTCTTGACCTGATCGAGATGGCTGCAGCTCATTTTCAGCCGATGTACTTCTTGACGACTTCGGGCGGCCGGACATGGGCTTGGGATGGATCGCCGCCGGTTTCGCGCAGCGCGCGCCGCTGGCGCAACAGGTCCCAGCACTGGTCCAATTCGACCTGCACGTCGGCGAGACGCTTGCTGCCTCCCGGATCGAGGGATTCCTGCCCGAAGAGCCGGTGCTCCTCGGCCACCAGGCTTTGAATATGGGCGAGCACGGATGTGTCCTTGCGATGTTTTTCCACGGGAGGCCTCGCTGGTTGCTGATGGGATGGACGCGGTGCCCAACATAAACCCGTTGCGAAGATCCGGCAAGTCGTCTTCTCGGGCAGGAAGGGACGTTTCATAGCGCGGGCGTGGGATGGTGGTTGTAAACTCCCGCAGGTCTTGCGTGTGCCGGCCTTCGCCCCCACCTTGTCCCGGTGAGATTCCCGCGCCCGGTCGTTCTCCTGCTCGCTCTCCTGCATGTCTATATCGGCGTGCGGCTTCTTTTGCCGTTCGGCGCGATTACGCAGCTCGCGGGCGGAGCCGTGCTCGCGGTGTGTTTCTGGCTTTTGCCCAAGGGATTCCGGATACGCGACGACCGCGGCCCTTGGGCGGTGATGCTCCCGTGGCTGACGATGGGTTTCTTCTCGTACCTGTTGGTCCTGACCATCTTTCGCGACGCCCACGAGTCCTGGATCCGCATCTCGGCGACAGCCGTCATGGCGCTCACGCCGGCGATCACGCTCGTCGGTTTCTTCATGGCGCGCCGGGTCGCACCGGTAGTGAATGTGAGCGTGCCGCTCGCCGGCCTTCCCAAGGAGCTGGAGGGCTTCACCATCGCCCAGATCACAGACATCCACGTGGGGCAGACCATCAAGCGGAATTTCGTGGCCGCGATCGTCGATCGGGTCAATCGCCTGCAGGCCGACATGATCGCGATCACCGGCGACGTCGCCGACGGGAGCGTGCCGGATCTCGCGCAGTACACGGAGCCGCTCGCGCAGCTCGAGTCCCGGCACGGAACCTATTTCGTCACGGGCAATCACGAGTACTACTCGGGCGCCAACGCATGGATCCGCGAGCTCGAGCGCCTGGGCGCGCGCGTGCTGATGAACGAGCACGTCGTGCTGGATCACGACGGAGCGGCGCTGACGGTGGCCGGCGTGACGGACTACTCTGCCCACCATTTCGATCCTTCGCACAGGAGCGATCCTCGCGCGGCGGCGAAAGGCGCGCCTGAGCACGCGCCGAAGGTCCTGCTCGCGCACCAGCCGCGCTCCGCGAATTCCGCGGAAGCCGCCGGCTACCAGCTGCAGCTCTCCGGGCACACGCATGGCGGCCAGTTCTGGCCGTGGAACTTCCTCGTGCGCCTGCAGCAGCCGTTCATCGCGGGGCTGAACCGCCTCGGCCGCATGTGGGTTTACACTAGCCGCGGCACGGGGTATTGGGGACCGCCGATGCGTTTCGGGATCCCTTCGGAGATCACGCTTATCCGCTTGGTCAGGGAATAGGAGCTCACTCATGTTCATCATCAAGTGGCTTGTCATTTGGTCTGTCGTCGCGATCCTGGTGCTGATCGTCCTCGCTGTCGCGGCCGGCCAGCTGGGCTTCCTGCAAGGCACGGCGCCCACCGACCTGGGCGTGCGCGACGGCAAGCTGAAACCTCCGTCCATGACCGAGAACAGCGTCACGAGCCAGGCCGCGCTCTACCCCGATCACCCGCAGCGCAAATACGCGGACATCGCTCCGCTGCGGGTGAAAGGCGAAGGTCCGGCTACGATCGCGCAAATCAAGGCCATCGTGGAGGGCATGGATGGCGCCAAGGCGGTGAAGAGCGAACCCGGCTATCTCTACGCGCAGTTCACCAGCAAGCTGATGAAGTACGTGGACGACGTGGAGTTCTGGTTCGACCCGGCGGCGAACGTGATCCATGTGCGCTCGGCCTCGCGCGTGGGCCGCGGAGACCTGGGCGTCAACCGCAAGCGCATCGAGGCGGTGCGGGCGGCGTTGGATCCAGCGAGGTAAGGGCGCGCCGAGGTGTAGACTTTCCCCAATGCCTGTAAAGAAGATCCTCATCGCCGATGATTCGTCCACCGCCCGCCACGTTCTCTTCCAGATGTTGGCAAGGCACGGCTACCGGTGCATATTGGCCGAGACCGCCAGGGAGGCCATGGACAAAGCGAAAACCGAAAATCCCGACCTCATCCTGCTGGACGTGGTGATGCCGGATATGAGTGGCTTCGAGCTGACGCGTATCATCACGCGCGACGCGGCGACCAAGCACATTCCGGTGATTCTCTGCACCAGCAAGAGCCACGAAACCGACCGGCTATGGGGCCTGCGCCAGGGCGCGACGAACTACGTGGTGAAGCCGGTCGACGAGAACGATCTCCTCGCCAAGATCACGGCGCTGGGCTGAATCTGCGATCGGCGGAACGCCAAGGCTGGCGGTCCTACAATCTAGCGGCGCACTTCGCCGTGCGCTCGCGCCGCGGAGGGGGCAGCGTGGTTTCCCGCCTGCCCGTGACCGGCGAAGCCCTGCGCCGGCGGCATGCGACCGGCGATGGCAGGCGCGACGGGCTGCGGCGCCGGGCCTTGCAAGCGAGAAATGTTGCCGGGGCCCGCTCGCATCTGCGGCGCGGCGGCGACAGGCGGGCGGCTCACGGGGCCGTGGAATTCGGGACGCGCTTCGTTTCGAACGATAGCGGGATTGGCCGACAAGCTTCGCCCGTCGGGGCGGCCGGCGCGCCCGTCGTCGAGCCTCCGCAGATTCGAGCGCAATTCCATTCCGGGCGCGTTCGCACGAGGATGGGCGCCGTGCACCTCCGGCCGGTTCAGCGAGCTGTTGCGGGTAGCCGGGGGGAGCGGACCTTGCCAGTGGAAATCGCGCCGCTGGCCGGCCTGCGTGGCCGGACCGAATCGCTGCTGCAAAGACGCGATGTGATACGGCACGCCCCGGCGATGCAGCGGATCGTGCTGCCATACGGCCGGCGCAGTCCTCGTGAGGCCCGGCCGGTTGACCACCCCTTGGCGGTTCACGGTGACGTTGGTGACGTTGACGACGGTGACGTGGCGCGCTCGCCAGTCGCAGGAGCTGAAGAAAAATCCCGCGCCCACGGTGATGCCGACACCCCAGGCGAATCCCACCGGATATCCGGGATAGGCGTAGTAGCCGGGCCAAGGCGCCCAGTAGACGGGTGGATACGCCGGCCACCACCATGATCCGTACGCCACGCGCGGATCGTAGTACGGCACGTAGACGACCTGCGGGGTGGCCGGCTCGATGGCGAGGGCCTCCCCCTGCTGGACGACGTAGGCCTGCTCAGTCGATCTCAGATTGCCGGCGGCGTACGCCTTCTGCCTTAGGCTCTGAACCGTTTCCATCACCTGCGGTTCCTGCGCGATGAAAACGTCGCCGAGGCGCGCGGTCCACTCGAGCTGCTGGTCCATCATCGCAAGGACCTGCGGGAGCGCGGTGAGCG
>VBDE01000221.1 GCA_005883665.1 Betaproteobacteria bacterium | reverse complement strand
CGATCAGCGGGAGCCGCAGAAAATCGATTGGAACGACGAGCGTCGCATCGGCGATGCGCACTGCGCGCGTCAGGCAGAAATGCGCGGTCAGGCCGGCCGTTCCGACCAGGAGGATCCACGGCAGGTCCTTGAGCTGGGGCGCGACCCACTGGGGCAGCGCGGGAACCAGCGCGAGCGGGAGCTGCACCGCCGCCATGTAGAACACCACCGCGAGCGCCGAATCGCTCGCCGACAGGCGCTTCGTGGCGACGTTCATCGAGGCGTAAGCGAACGATCCGGCGAGCATAACGAGCGCCGCGGGCTGCACCAGCGCGAAGCCGGGTCTCAGGATGATGAGGACGCCGGCGAGACCGAGCACGAGCATGACGATGCGGCCGCGGTTGAGGCGCTCGCCGAGGATCAGCGTCGCGAGGACCGCGGTCCACACCGGCATGGTGAATTCGATCGCAAAGACGGTCGCAAGGGGCAGCATCGCGATCGCATACACCCATGCATACTGGCCGCCCAGGTGCAGCACGTTGCGCAACACGTGCAAGCCGAGCCGGCGGGTGCGCAGCCTGCTCAGCCCGAAGCGCGGCAGCACCGCGAGCACGAGAAGAAGCGAGACCAGGCTGCGCAGGGCCAGGATCTCGAAGTTGCCCATGCTGCGCAGCAGCTCGCGCACCGAGACCGCCATGAGCGAGAACGAGAGGAGCGCGCCGACCATCCACAGTGCGCCGCGCAGCGCGACAGGCATGTCGGGCGTCAGCCGCGCGCCGGAAAGTCGCTGCGCTCGAGCAGGCGCGAGGCTCCGTAGCCGAAGACGAGGCCCCAGAACGGAGCCCCGATATTGAGGACGGGGAAATCGGCGACGGTCACGAGAAAGCTCACCAGGGCCCCGAGCGCGAAGCGGTCCCTGAAGCTCACCGTGAACGCGGTCTGCAGCACGCGCAGCATCGCGAGGCCGGCAAGCGCCGCGACGAAGGCTTTCGGAGCGGCGAGCATAAGGCGCGTGAAGAAGGGCGCGAACAGGCCGAAGGCCACCGCTAGCAGGCCGACGAAAATCCCCGCGGCATAGTGCCGGCTCCTTTCTCCGGAAGACGAGATGATCGCGTTCACCGGGCCGGTCAGGCAGGTCGAGACCGCGCCGACGAACGCCGTGACGATCGAACCGGCGCCGCACGCGGCGGCCACCGCATCGATAGGCGGCGCGTGGCCGGCGGAGCGGAGCACCGTGATCCCCTGCCCGTTCTGCACGACGAGCACCGTAATCGCCAGCGGCACGACCAGCTCGACCATCGCGCGCCAGGAAAACGCCGGCGCGTAAAGGTTTGGATGGGCAAACGCGACGGCCTGCGGCGCGGCCGCGAATTTGCCGAGCACGAGTATCGTGATGATCCCGACGGCAAGGGCGCCGATGAGCGGCGGCACAAGCCGTGTGAGCCGCTGCGAGGCGCTGATCGCGACGAACGCGGCCGCCATCGGCGCCGCGATCCAGAAGTCGTCGCGGATGGCGAACACGAGATCGAGGCCGAAGCGCAGGAACACGCCCGCCACCATGCCCATCACGATCGGCATCGGCACCGCTTCCATCGCGCGGCGCACCCAGCCGGAGAGGCCGAGTGCGAGCATGAGGATTCCCGTCGCGATGAACGCGCCGATCACCTCCGCGTAGCTCAAGTGGCCGAGCGCCGGCCCGACGAGCACCGCCCCGGGAATCGTCCAGAAGAAGACGAGCGGCTGCCGGTACAGCCAGCAGAAGGCGATGCTGATCAGCCCGTTCACGAAAAACGCGCCGAATATCCACGAAGACAGGTCCGACGGCGCAAGCCCCCCGCGCGTGCCCACTGCGAGGATGATCGCCACGGGGCCCGAGGCCGCGAAGATAAACGCGACTAGGCCGTTCACGAAGTACACGCCGCCGAAGTCGGCAAGAACCCCGCGCAAGGCCGGGGACAGACCACGGTTTTGCCGTTGCCCGTTCATCCTTCGATGCCAGATGGCTGGAAAACCGTGGTCTGTCCCCGGTTCTAGATCTTGCGAGCGAGCTCGGCGGCCTTGCCGATGTAGCCGGCAGGCGTGAGTTTGAGCAGCCGCGCCTTCTCGGCCTCAGGCAGCGCGAGGCCGCGGATGAAAGCGCGCATCGCTTCACCGTCCACGCGCTTGCCGCGCGTCAGCGCCTTGAGCTGCTCGTAGGGATCGGGAAGGCCATAGCGGCGCATCACCGTCTGCACCGCTTCGCCGAGCACTTCCCAGTTGGCCTCCAGGTCCTCGAGCATTCGCGCGGGATCCGCCTCAAGCTTGCGCAGGCCCTTGAGGCAGGACTCGTACGCGAGCAAGCTGTGGCCTAGCGCGACGCCGATGTTCCGCAGCACCGTCGAATCCGAAAGGTCGCGCTGCCAGCGCGACACCGGCAGCTTCTCGGAAAGATGCCGCAGCAACGAGTTTGCGAGTCCGAGATTTCCCTCGGAATTCTCGAAATCGATCGGGTTGACCTTGTGAGGCATGGTCGAGGAGCCGACCTCGCCCGCTTGGGTCTTCTGCTTGAAATAACCCAGCGAGACGTAGCCCCACAGATCGCGGTCGAGATCGAGGAGCACGGTGTTGGCGCGCGCGATCGCGTCGAACTGCTCGGCGAAGCTGTCGTGCGGCTCGATCTGGATGGTGTAGGGATTGAATTCGAGCCCGAGCAACTCGACGAACGCCCGGGCGAAGCTCTCCCAATCGAAGCTCGGGTAGGCGGCGACGTGGGCATTGTAGTTGCCCACCGCGCCGTTCATCTTCCCGGAGAGGGAAACCGAGGCGATCGAGCGCCGAGCGCGCCGCAACCGGTGCACCACGTTCGCAAGCTCCTTGCCGAGCGTCGTCGGCGAGGCGGGCTGGCCGTGGGTGCGCGCGAGCATGGCCGCGTCGGCGAGCCGCACGGCAAGTGCGGCGAGCGCCTCGATCACGCGATCGAGCGCGGGCAGCAGCACCCGGTCCCGCCCTTCCTTCAGCATCAGCCCATAGGCGAGATTGTTGATGTCCTCGGAGGTGCAGGCGAAATGCACGAACTCGGCGACGCGTGCGCCTTCAGGATTGCCCGCCAGGCGTTTTTTCAGCCAGTACTCGATCGCCTTGACGTCGTGGTTGGTCTCCGCCTCGACGGCCTTTACCTGCGCGGCGTCCTCCTCGGAGAAGGTTTCGATGATCCGTTCGAGCTCGGAGCGGGTCGCTTTCGAGAAAGGCTTGATCTCGGCGATCGCGGACTCGGCGGCGAGCGCGAGGAGCCAGCGGATCTCGACCGCGATGCGGTAGCGGAAGAGCGCGGCTTCGCTGAAGCAGGCCCGCAGCGGCTCGAGTTGCTTGTGGTAGCGTCCGTCCAGAGGGGATAATGCGTTGAGCGGTGACGGCGGCGAATGCGGCGGCATCAACGGAGCCCGTATGGCGAACAGCACCGATTTTATCATGCGGGTGGAGCCCGCCCAATTCGAGCGCCTGCTCGCCGAAGTCCGCGCGTGCAGAATCTGCGAGGCCCATCTTCCCAACCCGCCGAGGCCGGTGCTGCGCGCGTCGCCCACGGCGCGCGTCCTCATCGTGGGGCAGGCGCCCGGCCGGCGCGTGCACGAGAGCGGCATTCCCTGGAACGACCCTTCGGGCGATCTACTGCGCGAATGGCTGCGCATCGAGCGCGAGGATTTCTACGACGAGGGCCGCATCGCCATCGTTCCGGCAGGCCTGTGCTATCCGGGTACGGCCGAATCGGGCGACCTTCCGCCGCGGCCCGAATGCGCGCCGCAATGGCATCCGAAACTGCGCGCGCACCTGCCCGCCATCCGGCTCACGCTGCTCGTCGGCAGCTACGCCCAGGCGTATTACCTCGGCTCGCGCAGGAAAAAAACCCTCGCCGAAACCGTGCGTGCGCGCGACGAGTACCTGCCCGAATTCTTTCCCCTGCCCCA
>VBDE01000220.1 GCA_005883665.1 Betaproteobacteria bacterium | reverse complement strand
AGAGATCGAGCGCGACATCGCACTCCTGGGGATCACCAAGCTTACAGAGATGACGCGGGAGCGGATCAGGCCGCGAACAACTTCATTCGCATAAACGTCCAAAGGGAGGCAACGATGAAACCACTCTCGAGCTTCACGATGGGGATCGCGATGCTCGCCGCAGCCGTCGCGCCGGCGCACGCCGCGACCTTGGGCGGGCCCCTGACCCTCGAAGACGAAGGCGCCTTCTTCGTCAACGGCAAGACCGTCACGTCGAATTTTCCGGGCGCGTCGCTCGTCACCGGGCCGTCCGCTCCGGGACGCATCACCGTCAACCAGATGTACGTGCACTACCGCATCCCGGCCGCGAAGCACGGCGCGGCCGTGGTGATGGTGCATGGATCGAATCACACCGGCATGAGCTACGAGACCACGCCCGACGGACGCGAAGGCTGGGCGACGTACTTCGTGCGCAAGGGCGCGCCTGTATACGTCGTCGATCACTCGGGGCGCGGGCGCTCGGGATTCGACCCGACGCCGTTCAACCAGGCGCGCGACTCGGGCGGCGCGAATCCCGCCTCGCTCCCCACCCTGCTCCTGGCCACGCACGAGCGCGCGTGGCTGAACTTCCGGCTCGGCCCTTCCTGGTCGGTGCCGTTTCCCGGCCTGCAGTTTCCGATCGAGGCGATGGAGCAGTACACGATGCAGCTCGTGCCGAACGCGGAGACTTCGCTCGCGGGAATCGGCGCCAACACCGTGAACGCGCTCGCCGCGCTGCTCGACCGCATCGGCGCTTCGGTCGTCATCGTCCATTCGCAGTCGGGGCTCTACGGCCTGGACCTCGTGCGCAAGCGCCCGAACCTCGTCCGCGCGCTCGTCACCGTGGAAGGCGGCTGCGACGGCTTCACCGACAAGGACGCGGCGTCGCATTTCGCCAAGGTGCCTGTGCTCTCCTTGTGGGGAGACAACAGCGTCGGCGCCAAGCAGACCGTCAACGGTGACGCGAGGCGCAACGGCTGCCGCGACGCGGTCAACGCGATCAAGGCCGCGGGCGGACGCGCAGCGCTCGCCGTCCTTCCCGACATCGGTATCAAGGGCAACAGCCACATGATGATGATGGACAAGAACAACCTTCAGGTCGCCGAGGTGATCCTAAAGTGGCTGGGGGAAAACGCGGCGAGATAAACAGGTCATCGGGGAAAATATGAAAAAGTTCCAGAAAGGGCTGACCATCACGGTTGCCGCCGCGATCGTTGCGGGCGCCTTTTTCACGAACGCGACGGCGCAGACGGTCATCGACGAGTGGGGGAGCGCGAAATTGCCGCCGCCGCCCGCGCTCAAGGCCGCGACCCTGGCTCCCGCGGAGACGGCGCTGCTGGTGATGGATTTCACGAACCAGACGTGCAGCACGCAGCGGCGGCCGCGCTGCGCGGCTTCGGTTCCGAAAGTGCATAAGCTCGTCGTAGGCGCCCGGGCGAAAGGCGCGCTCGTCATCTACAGCGTCGCCGTCCCCGGCTCCACCGCCGCCGACATCCTGAAGGAGCTCGCACCCGCGACCGGAGAGCTCGTCCTGCCACCGCTCGGGCCGGACAAGTTCATCAACAGTGATCTCGAAAAGATCCTGAAGGGCAAAGGCATCAAGACGGTCGTTGCGCTCGGCACGCAGGCGCAGACCTCGGTGCTGCACACCGGCGCCGCCGCGGCGCTGCGGGGATTCAAGGTCATCGTCCCCGTTGACGGGATGTCGTCGGACGACGTGTTCCCGGAGCTCTACACGGCATGGCACCTCGCCAACGCCGCGCGAATCAGCGCCCAGGTGACGCTGACGCGGCTCGACATGATCGGGTACTGACGTTCGGGCTAGCCGGGGCGCTTGCGTGCCGCGCGCAGGACGTTTTCGACGAGGAGCGCGAGGCAGCCGGCGAGGAGAATCGCCGCGCGCCAGGGATCGCCGAAGGGCAGCTCGCGCAGGACGAACGCGGCAAGCGCGACCCACGCGAGGATGCCGAGCGCAAAGCCGGCATCCTCGATGAACAGCCCGGCGATCTCCCGGGCGGCGGCCGCGAGCGATTTCATTCGACGATCTCCCCGTGCGGGCGCGCAAGCGGCGCCGCGGTCCGCCTTTGCGAGATCCGGCCAACTGCGGCGGCCGCGGCGGCGAGAAACAGCGCTGTAATAGCGAGAATCGCGAGATCATCGCCGGGCCAGTGAAACCCAAGTCCCTCGCCCACCCAGAACACGCCGAACGCGGAGAGGAGCACGCCCACCGCGAACTTGAGCGCGTTTTCCGGAATCCTCGCGAGCGGGCGATGCACCGCGCAGCCGACGATCACGACGAGCGCGCAGGCGGCTAGCGCGCCCAGGCTCGCAGGCACCAGCAGGCCGCCGGCGGCGCCGACAGCGAGCACGATGAAGACGACTTCGAGACCTTCGAGCACCACGGCCTTGAACGCAGTGATGACCGCAATCGCGTCCCAACCGCGCCGCGGGCCATGCGCCGCGCGCAGCGCCGCGCTCTCCTCGGCAAACGCCTCGGCCTCGTCGTGCGGGGCGATGACCCCGGCGGCGCGCAGAATTGCCTTCCTCAGCCACCGCATTCCGAAGAGCAGCAGCAGAACGCCGACCGCGAGCTGCATGTAATGGATCGGCATGCGCGCGCGAGGGCCGCGAGGAAAGCGAGCCCCGCCAACGTTCCGGCGAGCGCGGGCCGCCATCCGCGCACCGTGCCCACCGCGAGCACGATGGTGAGCGCTTCCACCGCCTCGACAAGAGAAGCTAGAAAGGCGGAGGCGACCGCGGTCCCGGCGTGGGCGAGAGAGAGCATGACTGAAGGAAGTCTAGCGCAGGTGCGAGGAAACTACGTTGAGCGGCATCAAGAAAAAAAGTTCAACGCCGCTGGCGTCAGACTCCTCTGCATTGCAACTGGAAATCAGTAGGGCGCCGCGCTACAACGAACGCAGGAAGTTGAGAACGTCCTGCTTCTGATTGTCCTGGAGCTTGTTGAAGTTTCTAACGACTGCGTTCGCTTCGGATGCGTTGGAGGTCAGCACACTCCCGCTGCGATGCGCCCGGATCGCCTCCCGCAGGTCCGACGTTCGTCCGTCGTGCAGGAAGAACAGCCTCTGTCCCAGGCCCCACAGCGGGGCGGTGCGGAACTCCCTGGGGCCCGCCTGTCCCTGGGCGATCCCATCGGCCAGACCCGGGCCCATGTCGTGGACCAAGAGGTCGGAGAAGAGATTCACCGGCTGATTGCGCAATGCGGCGACCGTGGAATTGCCTGTCGTGAAACTGGGCGTGTGGCAGAGGGCGCACCCGGTATCGGTGAACAGCTTTCGGCCCCTTGCAATTGATTCAACTCCTCCCGGCGTATCGGGCGAAGGCGCGGGCGGCGCCAGGAAACGCGCGAAGAAGGCGAACTTTTCGATCGCACTGACCACATCAACCGGCTTCTTGCCATCGGTCTTGGTGACGGTGTTGGGAACGGTAGCAAACTGGCAGGTTGGGGTTTCATCGCGCTCGGTCTGAAACAGCTCGTTGGTGATCCCCATTTCGACGTTGTACGCCTCGCCGGAGAAGAGCAGCAGCGATTTGTTCTGGGCCTTCCAACCGAACCGCGCGACCGTACCGTCGTTGCCGTTGTTGTTCGCCTGGCCGGAGATCGCATGGCCGGTGAGGACGATATTGGGCCGGCCGTAGATCTCGAGCTCTTTCTTCCTGGGTGCGTCATTGACCTGGTTCGCTAGGATCGCCTTGTCCGGGATCTGTTCGATCAAGCCTGCGCCAAACACCGGGGTGGGAATCCGGAAGATCACGTTGCGGCGCGCGAGCTCCTTCTCGAAGTCCGGCTGCGCGAGCACGCATCCCGGAGCGTCCGCGCGGCCGGCGATCGTGAACAGATCGTGGACGCCGCCGTCCGGCGTCCCGTCGGCGTTCTTCACGAACCTCGCCTCGCGCACCGGCCCTTTCGCCGCGATGAACGATGGAACGGCGTTGGTCGCGCCGTTCGCGGTGGCGAATGCGACCTGGGGATTCACCGCAGGGCTGGTTCCACCGACTGCCGGCTGCATATGGCAGCCGCCGCAGCTTCCAAGGTTCATTGTCGGTCCTAGGCCCTCCTTGACATCGTCCTCCTCCTGGAATTCATCCAGGCCTGCATGGAAAAACGCGAGCTCGGTCTTGGTCAGTCCCGCGATGGGCGCGCCCGCGCCCGGGGCTCCGCCGCGTACTCCGGGATCCCGGGCGGCAGGCGACGAATCGACGGAGGACGGAATCTCAGAGCAGGAACAGAAAAACCCAACGACCACAAGTGCTAAAAGCAGCGGAATGACAAACTTTTTCATAGTCGCTCCCAAGAATCGGCCTCCCCTTTCGCGCATTCTTCCCCGGGGGGAGCGGGCGTGTCAACGTGCAATTTATGACAGCGGCATTTTGCTTTCCGTCCAGGCTTTTTTTTCGTCTCGCCGTTACGGGTTGAGCAGCGGAATGCTCTTGTAGTCCGGCGCCTTCGGGAGCGATTGAAGGTAAGCGTGGATGTCGGCGAGGTCCTCGTCCGACAGTATCGCTTTCTGATAAGGCGGCATGGCGCCGTTGGTGAAGCGCACGAAAGCCGCGAACGCCTCGGGCGGCATCGGATTCGGGGCGAGCTTCGGGCCGGTCACGCCGCCCTGCGCCGCGAAGCCGTGACACTGCCAGCAGCCGTGCTTCACGTAGGCGACCTTGCCTTTCTCGGCCGATCCGGCGGCCACGGCGAGCTGATTGAACGCGAGAGCCAGCACTGCCGGCGCAAGCATGCGAACTAAACGCATCGTCCGATCTCCCTTTAGCGCGGTTGCGTCCAGACGTTGAGCAGGGCCGGCTGGCCTCCCTTCACCACCGCGACGGCTTCGCGGAGCGCGGGACCGAGCTGCGCCGGATCCTTGATCGGCCCCTTCGCCCACCAGCCCATCGCTTCGGCGAGCTTGTGATACTCGACGTCCGGGTTCTGGATGCTGGTGCCGACCGGACCCATGTCGCCGCCGAGGTTGGCGACGCGATTGCGGAAATTGGACAGGCGCTGCACGTGCATCACCTCCTGGTGATAGCCGCGGTTGTTGTGCATCACCGCGAGGAGCGGAATCTTGTGCTTGGCCGCGGTCCACAGCACGCCGGGCGCGTACATCAGGTCGCCGTCCGACTGGATGCTCACCGAGAACCGGCCCAGGTCGCGGTTGGCGAGCGCCGCGCCGACCGACGCCGGCGCGCCGTAGCCCACGCCGTAGCCGCCGGAGCGGCCGAGCCAGTGGTGGTACTTCTCCAGAGGCCAGAGACGGTTCGGCCAGTTGCTGACGTTGCCTTCGGACGCGACCAGCGACCAGTCGAGGCCCTTGACCGCTCCGTACACCTCCATGCACATGCGCGCCGTGCTGACCGGGCTCGCATCCCAGCCGAGCGCCGCCGCCGCCCGGGTGCGCTCGCTGCCCTCGGCGTAGGCTTTCCTCGCGGCCTCGCCGCGTTTCTCGATCGCCGCCTTGCGCTCGTTGGGGATCGCCGATTTCACCGCCTCGATCAGCGCCGGCAGCGTCGCTTCCGCGTCCGCGGCCATCTGCACGTCGATCACCTGGAAGCGCTGGAAGTCCTGGTAGTTCGCCTTGGTGTTGAGATCGACGGAGCTGATGCTGACGAGCTTCGCGTCGCGCTTGATCCGCGTCGAATTCGTTCCGATGCCCTCGTTCATGGCGTTGTCGGTGTAGGCGTTCACCGTGGCCCAGAAGTCCGAGAGCTCGAGGCCGATGATGACGTCGGCGCCGCTGACGGCCGCCGGCGGAGCGGAGAGATAGTGCGTCCTCGGGAAGTTCATCCGGCCGCCCTGGTCGATCACCCGCGCCTGCAACAGCTCGGCGAGCTGCACCAGCAGCCTCATTCCGTTCGGCGTGCGCGCCGCGCGGTCGGCGACGATCACCGGGTTCTGCGCTGCGGCGAGGAGCCGCGCAGCTTCCTTCACGGCGCCCGAGTCGCCCTGCGGCGGCGCGGTCGGCACGTAGCGCGGGATGTAGGGCTTTTCGCCGTGCTCCTTCATCGGCTCCTGCTGCAGGCCGGCGTCGAGCGAGATCGCCACCGGTCCGTAGGGCGGCGTCATCGCGATCTTGTAGGCGCGCACGAAGGACTGCGAGAAATGCTGCAGCGACACCGGCGTGTCATCCCACTTGGTGAAGTCGCGCACCAGCGCGTTGATGTCCTGCGCGGAGTGGAAGGTCGGCACGCCCGGCGGCCGCGTCGCAGCGTCCATGTCGTTGCCGCCGACGACGATCACCGGCACGCGGTCGCACCACGCGTTGTAGATGCCCATGGTGGCATGCTGCAGGCCGACCGTGCCGTGGCAGAGCGTCATCAGCGGCTTGCCGGCGACCTTGAAGTAGCCGTGCGCCATGCCGACCGCGGACTCCTCGTGCATGCAGGTGAGGAATTCCGGCATTTTGTTGCCGCCGTAGTTGATCAGCGACTCGTGTATGGCGCGGTAGCTGGAGGCGCAGTTCGCCGGCAGGTATTTAATGCCGAGCGTCTTGATGACATCGACCATGAAGTCGGACCCGGGGGTGCCTTTGACGCGCGCGAGCTCCCGCGGCGTCCCGGTCTCGGCCTCGGCGGCCTTTCCCGAGGGCGGCAGAGCGGAGGGCGCGCGCGGCGCCTGTGCCACGACGTCGGCCGAACGCACAGGCGTCATCGCGGTGGCGGCACCCGCAGCGACGACCCCGGTGAGAAACCTGCGGCGATCGGCTTTCGGACCCGGATCTTTGTGTGCCATGGTCTTCTCCT
>VBDE01000219.1 GCA_005883665.1 Betaproteobacteria bacterium | reverse complement strand
CTGCGGAATCCGGCGCTCCCACTTCGCCGATGCCGCTTGCAACCCGGCTCGCACCCGCGTCACCGTGCTGTGGTGGTCGGATCCCTGGATGTTGATGGCTCGGGTGAAGCCGCGCTCCCACTTCGCAATATGGTAGGCGACGTCGGGCACGAAGTAGGTATAGGCGCCGTCCGATTTGCGCATGACGCGGTCCTTGTCGTCGCCGTACTCCGTGGTCTTGAGCCAGAGAGCGCCGTCCTGCTCGAAGGCCTTGCCCGAATCGATGAGCGCCTGAACCGCTTTCTGAACGCGCCCGTCCCGGTAAAGCGAGGATTCCAGATAGTAGCTGTCGAAGCGCACGCCGAAAGCCTGCAGATCGAGATCCTGCTCGCGCCGGAGTTCGGCCACCGCAAACCGGGTCACGGCTTCCAAATCTTCGCCGTCGGTGTTTCCCGCCTCGAGAAATTTTTCGGCGACCTCGCGCACATAGTCGCCGTGATAGCCGTCGGCGGGAAATTCCGCCCGTACGCCGAGTTCTTCTCGAATCCGCGCCTGTACAGAGAGTCCCAGATTGCGGATCTGCGCGCCCGCGTCGTTGTAGTAGAACTCCCGCGTCACGCGCCAGCCCTGCGATTCGAGCAGAGCTCCGATCGCGTCCCCGATGGCCGCCTGCCTGCCGTGCCCGACGTGGAGCGGGCCCGTGGGATTGGCCGATACGAACTCCACCATCACCGGCCGGCCGCCGGCGCGGTCAGCGCGACCGTAGCGGTCGCCTTCCGCGAGAATGGTCTTGACGATATGCTGCTTGGCCGCGGGGCGCACGCGCAGGTTGATGAACCCACTGCCCGCGACTTCGGCGCGCTCGAGCCATTCTGAGGGCGGCAGCGCCGCGACGAGCTCGAGCGCAAGCTCCCGCGGATTGCGTTTCAGCGCACGAGCGAGCTGCATGGCCGCCGGGCTGGAAAAGTCGCCGTGCTGCGCCTGCTTGGGCCGTTCCAGAGAAATCAGCGAACCCGGCTGCTGCGGAGCGACCTTGGCGAGCGCACGGGTGAGCAACTCGGTGAGGTGGGATTTGACCTCGGCGGACATCGAGGGGCCGTATTATACGCGGGCCTTGATCATCGCCGGCCGTGCAAAGGTAGAATACGTCTGCCTCAACCTTCTGATATGGAGTTCGACTTTGGGCAAAGGCGATAAACGCACATTCCGCGGCAAGGTCTTCAAGGGATCGCACGGCAAGACCCGGCCGCGCAAGGCGAAAAAACCGGCGAAGAAACCCGCCTGATTTCCGCAGGCAGTCAAAACTCTATCGGGTCCACGTCCAGATGCCAGCGCACCCCGTGCGCGGGCGTGCGGTACAGCCAGTCGCTCCATTCCGCGAGGAACGCTCGTAGGCGCGATCGAGAGCGCGATTGAACGAGTACCTGCGCACGCTCCATGCCCGCGAGCCGCGCGAGCGACATGGGCGCCGGATCGAACACGGTGATCGAGGCGCTCCCGCGCGGTGACTGGTCGATGGCCGATCGAAGAAAGCGCTGCGCGCGAAGCGCGTCGTGGCTTTCCGCGCGCAGAGCCGCTTCGAAAACGAAGGGCGGAAACCCGGCCTCCCGGCGCTCCGCAAGCACGCTCCTGGCAAACCCCCTGTAGTCATGGCGCACAAGCGACTGGTACAGAGGATGCTCGGGATAGCGCGTCTGGATCAGCACCTCGCCCGGCAGTTTCGCGCGTCCGGCGCGTCCGGCGACCTGCTGCAACTGTGCAAAGGTCCGCTCGCTCGCCCGATAGTCGCTCGAGAACAGGCCGCTGTCGGCGTTGAGCACGCCTGCAAGGGTCAAGCGCTCGAAATGGTGGCCCTTGGCGAGGATCTGCGTGCCGATGAGGATATCGGCGTGTGTGGCGCGCTCGAGCAGATCTTCGAGCCCACTCCTCGCACGCGCGCTGTCGCTGTCAACACGCAGGATGCGCGCTTGCGGAAATCTTTCGCCCAGCACTAGCTCGATCCGCTGCGTCCCGCGTCCGAACGCCTGCAAATCAGGGTTACCGCATTCCGGACAGGCGCGCGGAATGCCTTCTGTCAGTCCGCAATGGTGGCAATTCAGCCGTTGCACGGCCAAGTGCACGACCATGTTCGCCGAGCAACGCCTGCAGCCTTTGACCCAGCCGCAAGCGGGGCAGGCGAGGGCCGGCGCATAGCCGCGGCGATTGAGGAAAACAAGCGACTGCTCCCCGCGCGCAAGGCGCGCCGCGAGCGCCTCGAGAAGAGGCGGAGCAATTCCCTCTTGGGATGGGTGCACCCGCGTGTCGATCAGGCGTATTGCAGGTAGGGCCGCCCGGTCGATGGCGCGTCGCGTTAGGGGCACTAGCTCGTATTTGCCCGAAGTCGCGTGCTGGAAGCTTTCCAGCGAAGGCGTGGCCGAGCACAGAACGACCGGCACGCCGGCGATTTGGCCCCGCGTGATTGCGAGGTCGCGTGCCGAATAGCGCACCCCCTCACGTTGCTTGAACGAGGCATCCTGCTCTTCATCGACCACGACCAGCCCCAGACGGGGGAGCGGCGCAAATACCGCGAGCCGCGTGCCGAGCACGATATCAGCGCGACCGCTGTGGGCGAGGAGCCATCCGCGGACGCGCTCCAGTTCAGCCATGGCGCTCGTCTGCGTGACGATGCACGCGCCCGGGAATCGGTCGCGGAACGCGGCCTCGAGGGCGGGAGTGAGAGCTATCTCGGGTACGAGAATCAAGACTTGTTTGCTCCGGGCGAGGACTTCCGCGGTCAGCTGGAGATAGATCTCTGTCTTACCGCTGCCGGTGACTCCAAAGAGGAGGCTCACCCGGAATTTCTCCAGTCCGCCGCGCAAAATGCCGATCGCCTGCCGCTGCTCGGAGGTCAGCTCGTGCGCATGGACGAAACGGGGCTCGGACCGCTCCGGCTCGATCGAAGCGATCCAACCCGTTTCAATGCTGCGCCTCAACAGGTTCCGGCCCCCCCTCGCTTGCGCGGCGAGTTCGGATGCGGATGCCCGGCCCTTCGCAAGCCGCGATAGCAGTGCGCGCAGGCGCCGGTGCCGCGATGGAATCGCCGCAAGCGCGTCGGCTCCTGCAGGCGTGAGGGCGTAGTCGCGCGGCGCATCCGGAATGGGCCGGGCGCTGCGCAGCCGCGACGGCAAAGCGGCAGCAACAACCTCGCCCAACGGGCGCTGATAGTAGTTGCTGCAGAATTTCGCAAGCTCCATCCATTCGCGCCGAAGCGGCGCGACCTCGCGCAGGATTCTTTCAGCCGCGCGCAGCCGAGACGCCGGCACCTTGGACTCGGTGGCGAGCTCGACGATCAGTCCGACTAGGCGTTTCTTGCCGAAAGGCACCAGTACTCGACACCCGATGTCCGCCCGGGTTGCGTCCTCCGCCCGGTAGTCGAACAACTTCGGGAGTGGAACGTCGAGTGCGACGCGAACGATCATTTCTTCGAAGTATCGAGCGCGGCGAGCTATTCGAGTGAAATCTCTGGCCGCGCCGGTAAAGTGCTTGGTTGTTTGGGGTTTTTCGAGTTTTTCACAGAATATGTGAGTAACTGTGTGAGTAAGGCTTTCACGCTACTTGTAACTCACACTTCTGCAAGGAAATTTTCTCGCTGCTCAAAATGCGAGCGCATTCAAATAAGCTGATGAATCAGCGGATTGCAGACCTCTCCGGGCAAGTCCTCGAAACTCCGCGCCAGATGGGGCTTTACGGGCAGCACTGTGTATAAGTCGTTGGGCGCGACCCACACCGCGCGTCCCGGTCATCGTCTTCACCAAAGGCGGGGCGCCCTGGCTTGAACGGATCGCCGCAACTGGATGCGATTGCGTCGGTCTAGACTGGAGCGTCGACCTCGGAGATGCGCGCCAAAGGATCGGTGCCGGCGCCGCGCCCCAGGGCAATGTCGAAGCCAGCAGCACCGCGGGATCGAGATTGCCCTGGAGCGCGGCGCCGGCACCGATCCTCCGGCGCGCATCTCCGAGGTCGACGCTCCAGTCCAGACCGACGCAATCGCATCCGGTTGCGGCGATCCGCTCGAGCCAGGGCGCCCCGCCCTTGGTGAAGACGATGACCGGGACGCGCGTCGCGCCTGAGCTGCGCTTGAGCTGGGACAACACCCTCTGGATGTATTCGAGCGAGAACTCCCTGTACGACGCCGCTGAAAGGCTCCCGCCCCATGTGTCGAAGATCATCACTACGTTCACGCCCGCCTCGATCTGCGCGTTCAGCAGGGCCGCGACCGCCCGGGTATTGGTCTCAAGAAGGCGATGAAGAAGGCTGGGATGCTGGTGCAGCATGAGCTTCACGTTGCGCCAGTCCTCGCTCGCCTGCCCCTCCACCATGTAGCAGGCGAGCGTGTAAGGGCTGCCGGAGAACCCGATGAGGGGAACTTTGCCGGCCAGGGTACGCCGGACCTCGCCGATCGCGTCGATGACGTAGCGCAAGCTCTCGCTCGGGTCGGGTGCGGCGAGCCTCGCGATCGAGGTTTCGTCGCGTAGC
Source organism: Betaproteobacteria bacterium (assembly GCA_005883665.1). Classification (GTDB taxonomy): domain Bacteria; phylum Pseudomonadota; class Gammaproteobacteria; order Burkholderiales; family SG8-39; genus VBDM01. Next base: position 2,733 of record VBDE01000219.1, on the reverse strand, counting down.
GGTCGCTCGAAGCGAGGGCCCTCTCCCTCCGCGAAGTAAAGTCCCAATCCCATCGCGTCGGGAATGGTGAGAATGTCCGAGAACAGGATCGCCGCATCCAGGGGGAACCGCTCAAGGGGCTGCAGCGTCACTTCAGCCGCGAGCGAGGGGGTTTTGCACAGCGCGAGGAAGCTCCCCGCGCGGCGCCGCGCCTCGTTGTATTCGGGAAGGTAGCGACCCGCCTGGCGCATCAGCCATACCGGCGTGTACGCGGTCGGCTGCCTGAGCAGCGCGCGTATCAGCGTGTCGTTCTGCAGCGCAGGCATCGGCTCAGAGCTTCATCAAGCGGCGGGTGATGAATTCCCACTCGTCCGCGCTCACCGGGGTGATGGAAAGCCGGTTGCCGCGCGCGAGAGTGCGCATCGCGGACAGCTCGCGGCGGCCGCGCAGCTCGGCGAGGCCGACCAGCCGGGTCTTCTTGACGAATTGGACGTCGACGTTGAACCAGCGGGGCGACTCGCGCTTGGCTTCGGCGTCGAAGTACGGGCTTTTCCGATCGAACTGGCTTGCATCGGGATACGCCGCCGATGAGACTTGTGCGATGCCCGCGATGCCGGGCTCGGGACAGCTTGAGTGATAGAAGAAGACCTTGTCGCCGATCTGCATCTCTTTGAGCATGAAGTTACGCGCCTGGTAGTTGCGCACCCCGAACCAGGCCGTGGTCTTGCCTGGAGCCGTCGCGAGATCGTCGATGCTGAATTCATCGGGCTCCGACTTCATCAACCAGAAGGCCATGATCGGGATTCCACTCCGGGCCCACAAACGAAAACGCAGGCTGGCGCCTGCGTTCTCATCTGTTGCTCCTGCTTTCTCGCCTACTGGAGTCCCCCGCCGGTGCCGCTAGAACCGATTCCTGAACCTTTCGATTCAAGGTGGTCGCTTTCCGGTCACATCAGGTACATCCGACTAGGGACGCGCACAACAGTGACACTAGGGTCAGCAACCCAATTCAAGCTGTTGGTTCAAGAATTTTCCGGGTCTTGGCGTACACCGCAGGGGACAATTCCTAAGGCACCGCCCGACCTATCTGACGCCTTGCACCTACGGAGCGAGGGCCTGATCGAGCGTCGCCTCCATTGCGGCCATTCTACGCCTGAGCCCCTCGATGTCAAAGCCGCCCGCGTTGTTTCTGGAGCTGAGCAGCTCATGAGTGATGTTGAGCGCGGCCATGACGGCGATGCGCTCGGCGCTCGCCACCCGGCCTGAGCTCTTGATCTCGCTCATCTTCCGATCGAGATAAGCCACCGCCGAGAGAAGCGCGTTCCGTTCCTCCTCGGAGCACGCGACCTTATAAGTTCGGCCCATGATGGTGACATCAAGGGTCTTGGATTTCTGATTCATCCGGAACGTTATTCGGGGATCTGCTTGAGCAGGGTCTCGAGTCGACTTCGCGCCCCGTCGATCTTCTCGGCGAGCTGCCGTTTGTCGCCCTGCAACGCGGCCAGTTGTTGGCGCAACCCCCGGTTTTCGTCGCGCAGCCGCTGGCACAGTCGTGCCGTCTGGCGAATTTTTTCCTCGAGGGTAGCCAATTCCGTGTCCATCGGCACACTATAGTTTCAAAAATCCTGTTAAGTCAAGGTGTAAGGATTCGTTTTCAATGTAGATTCCCGATGCCGCTGCAAGCGAGTACCCTGCGACTTGTGTTGTACAATCAACGCGCTCGTTCGAGGTGTCCCGGCGCGTGCCTCGCGCCGGGGTGAAACGGGAAAGAGGTGCGGAAGCGGATTCAGATCGAGGATTCAGAAAGGGGCTCACCCCTGCCTGAAATCCGGGATGCGAGTCTTTCCAAGGCCTCTGCTGCCCCCGCAACGGTAAGTGGCGCGGGCGTATCAACCAGCAGCCCGAGTTTGGCGTTCCGCGTCCGACTCGGGACTCTGCCACTGGGAGCGCGAGCTCCCGGGAAGGCGATACGCACCGATCCCACAAGCCCGGAGACCGGCCTCGACCGATGGTGGGAAATGCCGCGGGGCGCGGTGGGAAACCGGTGCGCTTCGTTTATCGCATTTCCTCTCGCAACGAGAATTCGGCCTGCGGGGACGCGTGCCGGGGGAGGAAACCTTGAAACGATCCATCATTGCCGCGCTCGTCGTGGCCGCGGCGCCGTTCGCGCTTGCGCAAAGTCCGGAAGATGCCGTAGTCGTCACCGCAGCGCGCTTGCCCCAAGCCCGGTCTCAGACGCTGCAACCGGTCAAGATCATCACGGCCGAAGACATCGCTCAAAGCGGTCAGCAGACTGTGGTCGAGACTCTGCAGACCTTGGGCGGAGTCGAGATCGCCAGCAACGGCGGATTCGGGCAGCCGAGCAGCGTGTTCATGCGCGGGGCAAACAGCGGTCATACGCTGGTCCTTGTGGACGGCATGAGGATCGGCTCCGCCACGCTCGGCACGACGGCGTTGGAGAACATTCCACTCAGCCAGATCGAACGGATCGAGGTCGTGCCCGGTGAATTGAGCAGCTTGTACGGCTCCGACGCGATCGGGGGCGTGATCCAGATCTTCACCAAGAGCGGCAAATACGCGCCTGCAACCAGCGTCGGAGCCGGCGTCGGAACGTACGGCACGCGCAGCGTGAGCGGCGGCGTCAACCGCACCGCCAGCAACACGGACTTCAGCCTGACTCTCGGCTACCTCGAGAGCAAAGGTTTCGATGCGACGAAGCCCACCGCTCCTTTCGGCCAGCACAATCCCGACCGG
>VBDE01000218.1 GCA_005883665.1 Betaproteobacteria bacterium | reverse complement strand
GTCGTGCGAGAAAGTCGGGTTCACCCCGAAGGTGTGGTATTCGGCGCCGATCCCGCGAACGAAGCCGCTGATCAGCCGCCCCCCTGAGATCACGTCGATCATCGCGTGCTCCTCGGCGACCATGAGCGGATGCTCGCGCAGCGGCAGAGCGCTGCCCAGGATGGCGATCTTCGCCCGCTTGGTCCGGCGCGCGAGCGCCGAAGCGGTGACGATGGGCGAAGGCATGAGGCCGTACGCGGTCTGGTGGTGCTCGTTCACCGCGATTGCGTCGAATCCCAGCTCCTCGCCGTGCTCCAGCTCGTCGAGATAGCGGTTGTAGAGCCTGTGGCCCTTCACCGGGTCGAAATTCGAATTCGGCAGATTGACCCACACCGTGCCGTGCTCGCGCCCGGCCTCGAGGTCGAGGTCGGCATAGGGCATCAAGTGAAACAGGACCACGTCCATGGCGTCACCCCTTCCCTGCGAATCGCACGACGATGTCGCAGAACTCCTCGGGCCTCTCCGCCTGCGGCAGGTGCCCGCAGCGCGGGATGATGTCGACCTCCGCCCCGGGCATCAGCCTCTTGAACTCGCCCGCGTACGCGACGGGCAGGATCTTGTCGGCTTCGCCCCAAACGATCTTGACGGGCACGCTCACGCGGTGCAGCCACTTGTGGAGAAACGGGTCGTGCATGCGCGGCTCCCAGCCGAGCCGCGCGACTGTATGCCGGTTCTTGAGCGACACGTCCAGCAGCTCAGGCGTCATCGGCTGCGCGAGCATCTTCTCGGCCAGCGCCGGGTCGAAAAAGAGATTTCTCGCCAGTTCCTCGGGCGACCAGAGAAAAACATCACCGGGCGCAACACAGGGCACCGAGATCCCGGCCGGCCCGACGAGCACGAGCGATCTCAATCGCGAGGCGTCGCGGACCGCCATCTCGAGGGCGAGCCAGCCACCGAGCGAGCTGCCGACGAGGTGAACGCCGCGAAGCCCGAGGCTCTCGAGGACGTCGAGGTAGAAATACGCGAGATCGTGCATGTTCTCCAGCCACTCGGGCTCGTCGGACGCGCCGAAACCCGGATGCTCGGGAACGAGCACGTCGAAGCGCTCCGCGAGCTTCTCCATGAAAGGCAGGACCGCCGGCGCACCGCCCGACCCGTGCAGGTAGAGGAGCGGCTCGCCGGAGCCGCCGCGGCGGAGGTTGATCCTGCAACCGTCGACCTCGATGAAACGCTGGCTGAATGCCATGACGCCGGTTTCACGCAGCCGGCAGCTAGCCGCGCCTCGCGCCCGCGCGTTTCGTTCCGGCGACGCGGGAGGCCTCGATCACGGGACCGATCGCGGAATGGAACGCCGGGGCCATCACGTGCGCGCCGGCCACACCCGGAGTCTCCGCGAGCTGCTGCAGAAGCTCGACGCAGATTCTTCTGCCCTCGGCTTTCGGGTCGGCGGCGCGCTCGAGCCGATCCACGATGCGGTCCGGGATCATCGCTCCGAAGAGCTTCTCTTTCATCCAGCGCGCCGAGCGCGCCGAAGGAATCGGGGCGATGCCGATCAGGATCGGCAGCTTTTGCGCCACGCCCAGCTCGAGCAATCGCGCCGCGTAGCGCCGCACCGCGTCGGGATCCATGCAGAACTGCGTCTGGATGAATTCGGCGCCGGCTTCCATCTTGGAGACCAATCCGTTGGGACGCCAGCCTGCCGGAGGATCGACCGGCAGCTCCGCCGCGCCCAGCACGAACTTCACGGCGCCCTTGATCTCGGTGCCCGATGGAAGCCGGTGCTCCGAGCGCATCTGCTGCGCGGTTGCGAGCAAGGCCGTCGTATTCAGGTCGAAAACGGGCTTGGTGTCGGGCTGGTCGCCGAGCTTCGGGTCGTCGCCGCGCACCGCGAGAATATTGCGTATGCCGAGCGCCGCGGCCCCGAGCAGCTCGGCCTGCAGCGCAATGCGGTTCCGGTCGCGACAGGTGATCTGCAGAACGGGCTCGACGCCGCTTCGCACCAGGAAGTGCGCCGCCGCGAGACTCGACATGTGCGCTCTCGATCCCGCGCCGTCGGTCACATTGATTGCTGTGACCAGCCCGCGCAACGCGAGCGCGTGGTCAATGAATTCGGCGGGATCGGTGGACACCGGCGGGGAAAGCTCGGCGGTGACGACGAAACTTCCGTCCTGCAGGTGCCTTTGCAGCTCGCTGATGGCGCTACTCGATGACTGCTCCTTCGTAGCCAAGTCCATTCTCGGGTCCCGTCGTAGCCGCGAGTGTAGCACGCCGCATATCAGCTTCTGCCCTCTCTCTCCGCCTCGACTCTTCGCATGAATTTCGGCGCCTGCTCCCGCAAGCGATCGTCCGTCATGCGCCCGCTTCTCGTCATGTAGTCGTACGCGAGCCGCCAGGGCGCCTCGCGCATTTTTTCCGGAAAGCGCTCGTACCAGAACGAGCTCGCGTTCGCCGCGGCGAGCAGTTTTTCCACGACGGGCCTGCGCTCGCGCTCGAACGCCGCGAGCGCGCGCGGCACGTCCTCGCCCGCCTCGCCGAACGCCCGGTCGAGCGCGATCGCGTCCTCGAACGCGAGGCGCGTTCCGGAACCGATCGAGAAATGCACGGTGCGCAGCGCGTCGCCGATCAGGACAACCCTCCCCGAGGACCAGCGCCGGTTCGACAGCAGCGGAAACTGCCGCCACAGCGACTTGTTCGAGACCAGAGGATGCCCGTCGAGGTCCGGTGCGAATACCCGCTCGCAGTACGCGCGCGATTGAGCGTCATCCATCCGGCCGAGTCCCGCCCTGTTCCAGGTGAATTCATCGCATTCGACGACAAAGGTGCTCATCGCCCGAGCGTGGCGGTAATGGTGAGCGACAAACGCACCGTGCTCGTTGCTGCGGAAGGTGAGCGTGAGGCAGTCGAACGGCTGCGTCGTGCCGTACCACGCGAAGCGGTTGGTGAGCAGCTCGATCTTCGGCTGGAACAGCGCTTGCCGTGCCCCTCGCACCAGCGAATTCGATCCGTCGGCCCCGACGACGACGTCGGCGCCATCGAGCTCCTCGCGTCACTGCACAGTTTTCGCAGGATTTCCTGGAGCGCAAGACGCCCGATAGCGGAAAAGCCGTTGCCATCGATGTCCACGCGCTCGTCGCGGTGCACGATGCGCTGCATCGGCCAGCGCTCCATCGCCGCCTGCATGATGTTCGAGAGTTGCGGCTCATCGCGCTCGAGAAACGCGAGCGCCCCGTCGGAGAACACCACCCCGAATCCGTAGGTCGCCCCTTCGGGATTCTGCTCGGCGACCTCGATCCGCCAGGAAGGATAGCGGCGCTTGGCGAGCAGCGAGAACAGGAGGCCGGCCGGACCGGCCCCGATTACTGCGACGCGCATTTCATGACCGCGTCATATTTCACGGCGGACCCCCCGGTTCTGTCCGCGGCCGCGTCATAGTTCACGAATGACCCCCGGGGGCTGGCATAGCCGCGATTTGGAGCTTATAATACACGGTAAGAATCGCTCGTAATTTACTGATTCTCCAAGAAAGAAAAGTGAAACGTGAACGCTGTAGCACGTGAACGGTATCAGACGGGCATCTCCGGTTTCCTATCCTACGCCGGTCGGGTGCTCCCCATCGCCCTGCCCATGCTCGCGGTGACCTACGCGATCTTCAGCGACGCATTCGCCGCCACCCTGTCTTCGCTGCCGCTCACGTTCGCGGTCCTGCCCGCGCTGAATGCCCTGGTGTGCACCATCGCGGCGTGGCACACGCTCCAGGGACGCGGGCCGTTTGCATCGGAGGCGCTGACTACTTCGCTCCTGCTGCTGCTCGCGTTCGTGGGCACCCTGGTTTCCACGGGACTTGTGCTCAACGCGGTCGTCGGCGAGCGCAGCCGCGCCTTCGAGGCGCTCGCCCAGGCCTTGAAGACCCTCAAGGAGGAGGCGATCCGGGATCCTCTGACCAATCTCTACAACCGACGCTTTCTACGGGACTATTTGTCCCGCGAGCTGATGCGCGCCGCACGCGAAGGCATTCGCGTCGCGGTGATCATGATCGACTTGGACCGCTTCAAGCGGGTGAACGACACCGCGGGACACGCCGCCGGAGATTTCGTGCTCACGGAAATCGCGACGCTGCTCAAGCGCCATATCCGGGGCACCGACATCGCCTGCCGCTACGGGGGCGAGGAGTTCACGCTGGTGCTTCCCAACGCCACTCTCCAGAGCGCGCGCAGGAAGGGCGAGGCGATTTGCTCGGCGATACGGGAAGAAAGCGGCCGTCTCAGGGGCGTCACCGCATCGCTGGGCGTAGCGATCTTCCCCGATCACGCTGCGGAACCCGCGCCCCTGCTCCGCGCGGCCGATAAGGCGCTCTACGACGCGAAAAGCCGGGGGCGCAATCAGGTCAGGATTTTCGCGCACGGAACCGACAAGATTTCCCCGCTTCGCTCCAAGACTGCCAAGCGCGCGCACGGGTGAGCCGTCCCGGAAGGGGCCGGCTTGCATCCGGAAACGGATGCTCCTAGCATTCCTTCGCGGCCCCACATTCTCGGGCCGCGTTCAAAAGGGGAGATTCCATGCAACCTGACATTCATCTGAACTACTGGGCGATACTCGTCGCCGTGGCCGCCACGATGGTGCTCGGCTTTCTCTGGTACGGCCCGATCCTCGGCAAGGCGTGGATGAAGGAGATGGGCATCCCGGCCGGCAGCAAGCCCGACCCAAAAGTCATGCGGCGCGGCTTGATCCTCATGTTGATCGGCTCGTTCCTCACCGCGTTCGTGCTCGCGCACACCGGCGAGGTGTGGCGGCCTTCCGTGTGGAAGGCCGGATCCGATCAATCGGCCGCCCTCTACGGCTTCCTCACCGGCTTTTGGACCTGGATCGGCTTCTACGTGCCCTTGCTTCTCGGCGGGGTGTCCTGGGAGAACAAATCCTGGAAGCTGTTCTGGATCAACGCCGCGTACTACTTCGTGATGCTGCAGATGGTCGCGATGATCCTGGCGTTCTGGCGCTGAGAGCCGGCTCTACTCGTGGGTGAAATCCAGCCGCGTATCGACGAGCACGCCGAAGAGCTTGATCGGCTCGCGGCGCGGGATCTCCAGCGCCGGTAGCTCTTCGGCCTCGATCGTGACGCCCATCTCAGCGGCGAGGTCCATCAGCGTCTCCGAGAGGACGAACTCGCCGGCCCGTGCGCGGTGCAGCAGGCGGTTGGCGATACTCACGCAATCGCCGAACACGAAGAGCTGTTCGGGTGTCGGGCTTCCTTTCGCGAATCCGACTACGGCGTCCCCGCAATGCAGCCCCTGCGAGACCGCTGCGCGGATGCCGAAATCGCGCTGCCACGCCTCGGCGAGGGTCGCGAACCCGGACTGGATTTCCTGCGCCGCCTCGACCGCGTGCTGAGCGTCGTCCTTGCCGGTGAAGGTCGCCATAACGGTGTCGCTGAGAATGTTCACCACGGCGCCCTCGTGCGTCTCGACCGCCTTGGCCATCAAGGACACGAATTCGCCCACGCGCCCGAGCACGATTGCCGGATCGAGCATGTCCGACATGCCCGTGAATCCGCGCATCTCGGCGAACAGGATCACCAGCGGAGAGCGTTCTGGCTTGTCCGCTTCGCTAGCCGCCACCTCGTATGCTCCCCTCTCCCACCACGCCGCGTTTCCCGCCATGCCGTAGGCAGGCCGCGAGAGGTAGGAATTTTACACAATGGGAACCGTCAACGGGTCCCCTCCGAATATGCATATTATTCAAATGTCATTAGCTCAGGCCGTCGCGCGGAGTATAATTTTTTTCATCCCCGTACGTTCAGCGGGAATTCTCACTCTCAACTCAGGACCGGAAACGCGCCATCGCCAGGGCGTTCCGGCCCGCTACCAAGACGGAGGTCGAAAATGGCTGTTCGCATAGGCGATGAAGCACCGGACTTCACCGCAGAAACCACTGAAGGAAAGATCCGCTTCCACGAATGGATCGGGGACAAATGGGCGATCCTTTTCTCGCATCCGAAGGATTTCACGCCCGTGTGCACCACCGAGCTCGGCTACATGGCGAAATTGAAGCCCGAGTTCGACAGGAGGAACACCAAGATCATCGGTCTTTCAATCGATCCGGTCAGCGATCACAAGAACTGGGTGAAGGATATCCAGGAGACGCAAGGGACCGCGGTCAACTACCCGATGATCGGCGACGCGGACCTGAACGTCGCGAAGCTCTACGACATGATCCATCCCAACGCGAGCGGCGGCAAACGCACCGCAGCGGACAACGCCACGATCCGCTCGGTGTTCATCATCGGCCCCGACAAGAAAGTGAAGGCGATGCTCATCTATCCGATGAGCGCGGGCCGAAATTTCGACGAGGTTCTGCGCCTGCTCGATTCACTGCAGCTGAATGCGAAACACGCGGTGGCGACGCCGGTGAACTGGAAGCCGGGCCAGGACGTGATCATACCGACCTCGGTGTCCGACGAGGAGGCGAAGAAAAAATACCCGCAAGGCTTCAAGACGCACAAGCCGTATCTGCGGACCGTGGCACAACCCAAGTAGCTTGAACGAGCACAAGAATCCAGCGGCTGCCTCAGGAACGCTGCAGCTCGGCGAGCTCATCGTGCGCCGCATGGGTTTCGGCGCAATGCGCGTGACCACCGACGGCAGCGACATCTGGGGCCCGCCGGCTGATCCGCGCACAGCGAAGCTGCTGCTGCATCGGGCGCTTGAGCTCGGCATCAATTTCTTCGACACCGCCGACAGCTACGGGCCGCACGCTTCCGAATCCTTCATCGCGGAGACCCTGTATCCCTACCCCGAGGGCCTTGTCATCGGCACCAAGGGCGGGATCGTGCGACCGAGCAGGCGCCGTTGGGACCCGGACGGCCGCCCCGAGCATCTGCGCCGCGCACTCGACGGAAGCCTGAAGCGCTTGAAGCTCGAGCGCATCGACCTCTATCAGCTTCACGCTCCGGACCCGCAGGTACCCTTCGCCGACTCGGTGGGTGCGCTCGCCGAGGCCCAGCGCGCCGGCAAGATCCGGCACGTTGGGCTCTCCAACGTCAGCGTGAAGCAACTGGAAGCGGCGCGTCGGATCGCTCCCATCGCATCGGTGCAAAACCAATACAATCTGGAGAACCGGAAATCGGAAGACGTGCTCAAAGCCTGCGAGCGGCTGGGCGTCACCTTCATTCCGTGGTATCCCCTCGGCGACGGAGCCGCGCTCAGGTCGCGCGGCGTGAAAGGGCTCGCCGGACGGCTCGGTGTACCTCCCGCGCAGGTGGCGCTCGCGTGGCTGCTTGCGCATTCGCCGGTCATGCTGCCGATTCCCGGCACCGCCTCTATTGCGCATCTGGAGGAAAATACCGCGGCCGCGGCCCTGAGAATCCCGCCCGAAGATCTTGCAGCGCTCAACTGAAAAAGAACGGAGGACCTCCAATGCAGCGTATCGCGATGTTTCTGGCAATCCTCGGCATCGCTACGGCGGCCGCCCTGACCGGCGGATGCAAGACCCCGCCGAGCCAAGCGGAAATGCAAGCCTACGACTACGGTCCGCGCCCGGAAAACCACGAGAAGCTCATCCGGGACTACCTTTGGCCCAAGCTTCTCGATCCCGGCAACGCGATCGTCGAGTTCAAGGCCGGACCCAAACAGCTCTTCCAGCAGGAAACGGCTCTCCGCCCCCTGCAATACGGCTGGGGCGTCTGCGTGTGGATCACCGACAAGAACACCCGCGGCGCCTACGACGACCCCTACCCGATGGTGTTTTTCATCCGCAACGGGAAGATCGTCGCCGCAAACGGCGGGGCGGACGACAACGTCATCGGCTGGCGCTACGCGCGCACCGGGTGCAACGAGCTCGGCGCGCCGTTCGTGACGCGCTGATCGATCAACCCGGATGAGGTTTCTCGCCGCGACTTGGGTCGCCTTGGCGTTGCTCGCCGGCTGCCAATCCCCTCTGCCGACCCGCGAAGAACTCGCGGTCCTCGATTACGGCCCGCGCCCGGAGGACTACGAAAAAATCGTCCGCGACTATTTGAGAACCCGTCTCGTGGAGCCCGATTTCGCGTTGATCGAGTTCAAGGCCGGGCCCAAGCCCCTCTACCAGAAAGAAACGGTCTTGCGCGCCCGGCAGTACGGCTGGGCGGTGTGTGTGATGATCAACGACAAGGATCGGCGCGGAGCCTACGAGGGGTTCTACCCGATGGTTCTCTACATTCGCGACGGGAAAGTCGTCGCCGCAAACGGGGACGGACTGGAGCGCGCCGCGGGAGTCCGCTACGCGCACGCGCAATGCCGGGAGCTGGGCTACGACGCGCCGTGATGGGAGAATTCAGACAATGAAAATCGCGCTCAACACCTGCGCGGCGCTGTTGCTCGCCGCGGCGACCCTGCTCCACGCCCAGGACTACCCCAAGGGATCGGTGACACTCGTCATTCCGCTCGCGCCCGGAGACGCGTCCGATACTTCGGCCCGCGCCATCGCCGAGGAGCTTTCCCGCGAGCTCAAGGTGGCGATCGTCCCGGTGAACCGGCCCGGCGCGGGCGGGGCGCTCGGCACCGGGCAGGTCGTGAAGTCGAAGCCCGACGGCTACACCATCGTCCTCACGAACAACGCCTCGCTCGTCTTCCGCTCGATCCTCGATCCCAAGACCGCGAGCTACAACCCGCTCACCGATCTCACGCCGCTGGGGCTCGCGATGCGCTCGCCGAGCATCCTCGCCATCCGCGGCGACGCGCCTTATAACACTCTCAGGGAAATGGTGGAGCACGCGAAAAGGAACCCTTCGAGCGTTCGCGTCGGAACCGCCGGAGCGGGATCGGTGGGTGATTTCTGCGTGCTGACGCTCAATTCGCTCACGGGAGCAGGTCTCATCACGGTGCCGTTCACCGGCGCCTCGCCCGCCGTCACCGCCCTGCTCGGCGGGCACGTGGAAGGCGTTGTCCTCGCGCTCGGCACGATGACGGGCCACCTGAGGAGCGGCACGCTGCGGGGCATCGTCATCTCGAGCAAGTATCCGGATTTCCCGGACATCCCGACGCTGTCGGAACTCGGCTACTCGGAACCGCTCTTCGGAGTCTGGGTGGGATTCTTCGCGCCCGCCGGCGTGCCTGCCGAAGTCACCCGGACGCTGGTTCCCGCGCTCGAGCGCGCCATCCGGTCGGCCGCAATCGGCGCGAAGCTCAGGCCGCTCGGGATGCTGATGGAATATTCGCCGCCGGAGAAGCTCCTCGCCGAGATCCGCGAAGAGCACGCGCGCGTGCAGCGGCTTGCCCGCAAAGCCGGCCTCCTCAAGTAAAAAGTTGTCACGGCAGCTGGATCTTGCCGCCGCCGCCCAAGGGACCTTGCGGAACGACAATCGAGGAACTCGCCTGGCGGCGCAGCTCCTGCAGCTCGAGCACGGTGCGGTCGATCGCGTCTTTGGCGAGCGACCCGAACTTCTCGGCAGCCTCGCCAAGCGAGGCCGCAGCAATTTCGAAGGCTATCGGGATAGAGCCCGCGGGAGTCATGATCTGGGTCTCCCCAACGTAGAGCACTGTCCTCGAAGCGTCTGGTTTTCCGTCTTTCGCGATGGGGGTCATGCGACGGATCGTCCCGATGCGTCTATCGGTGAAGATTTCCTCCAGGTAGAGCTTGTCCGGGTCGAGCTTCAGCTC
>VBDE01000053.1:2281-10855 GCA_005883665.1 Betaproteobacteria bacterium | reverse complement strand
TGGTCTTCTGGTTGTAGCCACCGACGTTGTAACTCTCGCCGATGCGGCCGTGCTCGAGGACTTGTCGGATCGCCGTGCAATGATCCTGCACGTACAACCAGTCGCGTACGTTGCCACCCTCACCGTAGACTGGCAGGGGCTTGTGGGTGATGGCGTTCAAGATCATGAGGGGAATGAGCTTTTCGGGAAACTGATAGGGGCCGTAGTTGTTCGAGCAGTTGACGATCAGCGTCGGAAGCCCATAGGTGTGATAGTACGCGCGCACCAAATGGTCCGCGGCCGCCTTCGAAGCTGCGTAGGGGCTGTTGGGCGCGAAAGGAGTCGATTCGCTGAAAGGCGGATCGTGGGGCCCGAGCGAACCGAATACCTCGTCGGTCGAGACGTGTAGAAATCGGAATTCCTCGCGTTGAGAAGGCTCTTGCTTTTCCAGCCAAACCCGCGTTTCCTCGAGCAAGGCGAATGTCCCGAGGATATTGGTCTGGACGAACTCAGCGGGCCCGTGAATGGAACGATCGACGTGGCTTTCCGCGGCGAAGTGAACGATGGCGCGTGGCGTGTGTCGTTCGAGAAGGCGCCGCACCAGTTCCCGGTCGCAGATGTCCCCGTGTACAAACACGTGCTCGGGGTTGTCCTTGAGGGCCTGGAGATTCGCGGGATTGCCCGCGTAGGTGAGCTTGTCAAGGTTGATCAGGGGGCCTGCGCCTTGCGCGAACCAGTCCAGGACAAAATTCGAGCCTATGAAGCCGGCGCCGCCTGTCACCAAAATGGTCATTCCGAGGCGCGCTCCAGCGCCTTCAGTTTCGCGTACTTGTTGAAACTGTTCATACAGCCGATCGTGACGTGCACCAGGCCCGGCACGCCGTCGAGGAATCCTAGCCGCAACAGGTAGAACTTGATAAAGCGCAGCAGGGGTGAGAGGACCAGCTGCAAGGCATTCGCGTGCCGCCCGGCGGCGCGCAGCGACTCGGCCTGCAGACTCGTGTAGCGGTTCTGCTTGTCGAGATACTTCTCCAGCGTTTCCGCCGAGTCGTGCAGGAGGTCGCCCCGGAGTCTGAGCACCGGCGACCGGGTTACGATCTTTTCGTGCACGGTCTCGCCGCTCCAGCGCGCATGCTCGCGGTGAAACAGACGCACGTTCCAGTCGGGATAGCCCTCGCCGTGCTTGAGCCAGCGTCCCAAAAAGCGGTTGCGGCGCGGAATGGCGTAGACGAAACCGCGCGGTGCCTTGAGCTCCGCGACGATATCCTCGCTAAGCTCCGGGCTCAGCCATTCGTCTGCGTCAACGCACAATACCCACTCGTGGCTCGCGGCGTCGACGGCGAACTGCTTTTGCGCGCCGAATCCGAGCCATTCCTTCCGGACTACGCGCGCGCCGTGGCGGGCGGCGAGCTCGACGGTGCCGTCCGTAGAACCCGAGTCCACCACGACGACCTCCTCGGCAAAGGCGAGGCTCGCAAGGCAGCGTTCCAGCAACGCGGCGGCGTTGCGTGTGATGATGGCTACGGACAAGGGCATGGGCGCGAAGGGAGAGACGGCAAACCCGTATAATCAGCGGCTTATGCGCGGCATTCTAACCGCTTTCCGCGCCTGGCGGCCGGACTCGCTTGGATGAAAAGAATCCTGATCGTCAAGACATCTTCGCTCGGCGATGTCGTCCACAATCTTCCGGTGGCGAGCGACATTCGGCGGCACTTTCCAGATGCCGGCATCGATTGGGTGGTGGAGGAGCCCTACGCACCGCTTGTGGGGCTGCACTCTGCCGTACGGCGCGTGATCCCGGTCGCCCTGCGCCGCTGGCGGCGGCGGCCGCTGGGTCGGTCGACGTGGAGAGAAATCGGTGAATTTCGGCGGCTCTTCCGCACCGTGCGCTACGACGCGATCGTCGACACGCAGGGACTACTCAAGAGCGCCTTGATCGCGCGAGCTGCAAAGGGCAGGCATCATGGATTTGACGCCGGCACTGCGCGCGAGCCGCTCGCGGCGCGATTCTACGATGTCACGCATCATGTTCCACTTTCGCAGCACGCGGTGCCGCGCAACCGGGCCCTGGGTGCTGCTGCGCTGGGTTATCGGGTGGAAGAGCCGATCGATTATGGTATCGCCATCTCGGGATCGCTTACGCAGCCGGCGAAGCCTTACGCGGTGCTGTTGCACGGCAGCAGCCGCCGCGACAAGCTCTGGGCCGAGGCTGCGTGGATAGAGCTGGGTCGGGCGCTCGCCGCTCGGGGCCTCGCTTGCGTTCTGCCCTGGGGAAGCGATGAAGAGCGGAAGCGAAGCGAGCGCATTGCGCAAGATCTGAGTCGCGCCGAGGTCCCTCCCCTCCAGTCTCTCGATCGCCTGGCTGTGCTGCTCGGAAGAGCCGTCGCGGTTATAGGCGTGGATACCGGCCTCACCCACCTTGCGGCCGCGCTCGGACGGCCGGTTGCCGCGATCTACTGCGGCACGGACCCGAGTTTCACCGGAGTATACGGGGCGCCACGGGCGAAGAATCTCGGAGGCCCGGGCGAACGCCCCTCGCCGGAAGAGGCACTGCTAGCGCTTGAAGCCGTCGGGGCGTTCTGATGTGGCGGGCCGGCTATAGATTGCTTCTTTGGCTCGCTTTCCCCTTCGTGCTCGCGCGCCTATGGTGGCGTGGGCGGCACGAGCCGGGATACAGGCAGAACTTAGCGGAGCGATTCGGCTTCTACCCCGCGAGGGCCGCGAGGCCGGTGATCTGGTTGCACGCCGTATCGGTGGGTGAGACACGTGCCGCGGAGCCACTGCTGCACGCGCTGCGTTCGCTTCATCCGGACTGCGATTTGTTGATTACCCAGATGACCGCAACCGGCCGGGAGGCCGCGCAGCAGCTATTCGGCGGCACCGTGCTCGTTGCATGGCTCGCTTACGACTATCCCTCGGCCGTCAGGCGGTTCCTGCGCAACTTCCGGCCTCGGCTTGGCATTCTGATGGAAACTGAAATCTGGTTTCACCTTGTGGGCGAATGTCAACGCTCCGGCGTGCCGCTCTTGCTAGCCAATGCCCGAATGTCGGCTAAGTCTGCGCGCAGCTACGCCGCGGTCGCGCCGCTCGTGCGGGTCGCACTAGGAGGTCTGAGCGCGGTTGCGGCGCAAACCACCGAAGACGCCGAACGGCTTCGATCCCTCGGCGCGCAGGCCGTGGAAGTCACCGGAAATCTCAAGTTCGACGCCCATCCAAGCGCCCGGAGCGAATCGCTCGCAGCACAATTCCGGCACCGGTTTGGTAGTCGAGCAGTGTTGCTTGCCGCAAGCACTCGCGAGGGCGAGGAAGACCTGCTGCTTGACGCTTTGGAACAAAACGCCCTAGGGGACGCAATTCTGGTCATTGTGCCGCGGCACCCACAACGGTTCGACACGGTAGCGCAGCTTCTTGCATCCCGGGGTCTGAAGTTCATCCGGCGCAGCGCCGACACGCCGCTCGATCCCGACTGCGACATCGTGCTCGGCGACAGCATGGGTGAAATGGCAGCCTATTATCGCGCCTGCGACGTTGCTTTCGTCGGAGGAAGCCTGCTTACCTACGGCGGCCAGAACCTGATTGAGGCTTGCGCGGCAGGCGTGCCGGTACTGATCGGACCCCACACCTACAATTTCGCGCAGGCGGCAGAAAGCGCGGTCGCAGCTGGCGCGGCGCTGCGGGTCAGCAGTGCCGAAGAAGTGATACGGCTGGCACGATCCATACTTCAGGACGCGGGGCTGCGCGAGCGAATGGGAAAAGCCGGAGTCGCTTTCTGTATCTGCGAGCGGCTGCTTGGGTGACCCGTCGCCGGGCGGTCAGTTCGCCCCGAGCAGGCGGTTCACTTCTTCGACATCGGCTTCGCTGAGCGTCCCCGTGGCGGCCTTCAGCTTGAGGCCGCTGACGATCGTGTCGTAGCGCGCCTTGGACAGATCACGCAGCGTGCTGTAGACCTGCTGCTGGGCGTTCAAGACGTCGATGTTGATACGCACCCCGACCTCGTAGCCGAGCTTGTTCGAGTCGAGCGCGCTGCGGCTGGAGATCAGCGCCGCCTCCAGGGCTTTTACTTGCGCCATCCCGTTGCTCACCCCGACAAAAGCCTGACGAGCGGACAGCGCGGCGGTGCGCCGCGTGCTTTCGAGATCCTGCTGCGCCTTTTCCCGATTCGCAATTGCCTGCCGCACCTGCGAGCTGACATTGCCTCCGGCATACAGGGGAATGGCAAGCTGCAAGCCGATCGTGCCACTGGTCGCGTCCGAAGGGTTGTTGTTGACCGAAGTCGAGGTGCTGATGCTCGAAGAGCTCTGACCTGCGGTCCCGACGATGTTCAAGGTGGGCAGGTGCCCCGCGCGGATGCGCTCGATCTCGCGCGCAGCGATTTCAAGGGCGGCTTCCTGCGCGCGTGCCTGATAGCCCTGGTTCGCGGCGGATGCCCAGTCTTCCATCGAATTCGGCTTGGGCGGATTGAGCTCGATACTGGGTTTCAGTGGCTCGAGCCGCTCGGGAAACTTGCCGACAATCTGCTGCAAGGCGCGCTTCTTGATTTCGAGGTCGCCTTGTGCCGCGATCTCCTGCGACGTTGCGAGGTCGTATCGCGCTTGCGCTTCGTGCGTATCGGTGATCGTCGCGGTGCCCACCTCGAAATTTCGCTTCGCTTGAGCGAGCTGCTCGGAAATCGCTACCTTTTGTGCCTGGATGAAGGCAAGGCTGTCCTGCGAGGCGAGCACGTCGAAATAGGCCTGCGCGACGCGCACGATCAGATCCTGGGTCGCTTGGCCGAAAGTGGCTTCGGCCTGTGCCGCCTTGAACGCGGCCGCCTTGTACACTTGAATGCTTTGCCAATTGAAAAGAGGCTGCGTGAGAGTCACGGTGAAACCGTTGGAATTACCCTCGCGCTGGGAGTCCGGTGCCGCACCGCGAAACGAAATATCGGTGCGGTTGTTCTGGGCGAACGCTGTGGCGTTCAGCGTGGGCAGGATCTGAGCCAAGCCCTGCGGCAGGCTTTCAAGACCCGCGTCGCGCGCTGCACGCGCCGAGGCGTAGGTGGCATCGTTCGCGAGAGCGTCGCGGTAGATCTGCAAAAGATCCGTTGCCCGGGCTGGCGCCACCGACAAGGCGACGGTCAGTGACAGTGGGAGGCAAAACCGTGGCATTGGTCCAGCAACTTAAGGGTTGCCGCTAAAATTCGAAGCGCGCTGGCTGCAGCGCGTTCTTGAGCGGAGCGAGACAGGTCTCGAACAGATCAGTGGTATAGCATGAGCCTTCGTCAACGCTGGTAATGAGGCGCGCTTCCATCACCGGCGGATCGCCCACGACCGCGAAAAGCCGTCCCCCAACCCTGAGCTGCGAAATCAAAGTCTGCGGCAAGATCGGTGTCGAGCCGGTGAGTACGATGACGTCGTACGGCGCGAATGTTCGCCACCCTTGCGCCGCGTCACCCAGTTGGACAGTGGCGTTCTCCACGCCGCCTCGTCGCAGATTCTCTTCGCCGAACGCCTTGAGCTTCGGATTGATCTCAACCGAGTACACGTGGTGCGCCCGGGCGGCGAGAAGTGCCGCGAGATAACCGCTGCCGGTGCCCACTTCGAGCACGTGTTCGTTTTTCTTCACCGCCAGTTCCTGCAGAATGCGCGCTTCCACCTTGGGCTGCATCATGCGTTCGCCCTCGTCTGCACCATCGTATAGCGGAATTTCCAGGTCCGAGAAGGCAAACGCCCGGTACTCGGCGGGCACAAACTCCTCGCGGCGCACGACGTACAAGAGGTCGAGCACGTCCTGATCGAGCACCTCCCAGGTTCGGATCTGCTGCTCGACCATGTTAAAGCGGGCTTGTTCGACGCTCATGGGATGGGAAGTCGCGCGAAAGGCGCCGATTCTAGCATTTGATTCAGCGGAAGGAATTCATCCAGCCACTACCCACTCCGGCCTGCCGCGGAAGCGAAACATGAAACCGGAAAGCTTGGACGGCGGGAACAAGAAGAACGCCATGTCGCTGAAAGGAATGGTTTTTACTGAGGTCAAGGGTGAGCGGCGGCCGAGGCGCCGGACCCGCGGCCGCACTTGAAGGGCGCCTAGCGATGAATCAAAATAGCCCTCGACAGCGATAATTTCTTGAGCCGGCGCAATTATCGGTGCGCCGCAAGCGTGTTTAACCGTCCGGGGGCCTTTCCGTTCCATGCATTTATCCCAAGAACGCTATGGCGACGCGCTGGTGCTCGCCCCGATCGGGCGAGTCGACAACAGCACCACCGACGGGCTGAAGTCCGGGCTTGACGCCTATGTAGCCAGCTGCCGTGCTGGGGGAAATCGCCTGGTCTTGGACTTTTCGAAGGTCGACTACATTAGCAGCGTCGGGTTGCGCGTCTTGATGCTGGCCGGCAAGGAAATCCGTGAGCAGGGAGGCTCGATCGTGGTAGCGGCGCTCCAGCCCGTGGTGCGCGAAATCTTCGAGATCAGCCGCTTCAACCTTGTCTTCCAGTGTTTTGGGTCTGTGCGCGAAGCTCTGACAACGACTCAGCCCATGGCACCTGACCGATGGCGCTATGGGTCACGTTCTGGGGAACGCGCGGTTCCATCCCCGTCTCTCTGGACTCCGCGTCGATCAGGGACAAGCTTGCCCATGCGATAGTCGCGGCTTCGGATAAGCGTCTCGACACGCAAGAAAAGGCGCGGGCTTGGGTCGACTCTGAGCTTGATTTTGCCGTTTCGCACACTTTCGGAGGCAATTCCGCGTGCGTGCAGCTCGATGCGGGTGACGACGAGCATGTATTGTGCGATCTCGGGAGCGGCGTACGCGTCTTCGGAAACCATGTATTTACCCGGGACGGTCCCGCCAAGGCCAACGTCTTCCACGTGTTCCAGTCGCATCTTCACTGGGACCACATCATGGGCTTTCCTTTTTTTGCTCCGGCCTACGTCGCTGGAAACAGGATTCGGATTTACGGCTGTCACGCTAATCTCGAAGAAGCTCTTCGCCGCCAGCAGGACCCGCCCAGTTTCCCCGTGCCGTTTGATCGCCTCGGGGCTTCGATAGAATTCGTCACACTTCAGCCTGGCAGGAGCTATGAGGTCGCCGGGTGGAGCGTGACCGCGAAGCTTCAGAGCCATTCCGGTGATTCCTATGGCTATCGATTCGTCCGTGATGGCCGGATCATCGTCTATTCGACCGACTCCGAGCACAGGCTGGACGTCCCGGATGCGGTCGAAGGCGCCGCAACTTTCTTTGCGGACGCCGACTTGGTGATTTTCGACGCTATGTACTCGCTCGCGGAGGCCGTCTCGGTGAAGGAGGACTGGGGCCACTCGAGCAACGTAGTCGGGGTCGAGTTGTGCCAGCTTGCCAATGTGAAACACCTGGTGCTTTTCCATCACGAACCGGCCAACAACGACGAACGCATCGCGCAGATCTGGCGCGAAACCCTGCGTTATGAAGAAATCTCGCGAACGGGTGAACCGCTGCGCATCTCGGTCGCCTACGACGGTTTGGAGATCGAGCTCTGAGGGCCAAATCGTCGCCGGGTGCTGGGGACGCCGGCTGGTACTCCGGATCGGAGTGGGTCGCACGAGCAAATCGCTTTGGGGCCAAGTTCAATTCACGCGGCGTGGGTCACGGTCTGGCCCTGCTTGCGCTGCTTCTCGTGCCGATCCTGTGGCAGGACATGCCCGTGGTCGGTGCAATGCGTCTTGCGTGGCTCGACAGCTACCAGGAACTGTCTCCGCGCGAAAGGCACTCCGCGCCCGCGATCATCGTCGCCATCGACGAGGTAAGTCTGGACCGATTCGGTCAATGGCCGTGGCCGCGCACCTTGATTGCACAACTCATCGATAAGCTCGGCGCAGCCGGCCCTGCGGCAATCGGAGTAGACGTATTGTTTCCGGAGCCCGACCGTCTTTCCCCCGAATGGCTTGCACCGTCGGTAGCCGAAGCCGATCCGCAATTGGCGGCGCGTCTCGCAAAACTGCCGCGCCACGATGCGGTACTGGCCGCGTCGATCAAGGCCGCTCCGGTAGTGCTGGGCATTGCCGGGCTTGAGGCCGGCAAACCTCCCGAGGCGGCGCCCCTGACTCCATCCCTGCTAAGAGGAACCGATGCGCGAGGAGCCGTGCGTCACTATGCTTCTACCCTTCGGAGTCTCCCGGAAATCGATGCGGCCGCGAGAGGACACGGACTACTCAGCGCCGATACCGAAGCGGGCGTTGTTCGGCGCGTGCCGATGGTCGTACTTGTCGGCACAACCCCGGTGCTACCTTTGAGCCTGGAGACCCTTCGTTTGGCGAGCGGCGAACCGCTCTTTTTCGTACGAGGCGGCGCCGCCGGGGTCGAAGCCGTGGGAATCGGCGACCTGACCGTGCCCACTCAATCGGACGGACGCCTGTGGGTCCACTACACCCCACATGATGCAAGTCGATTTATCTCGGCCGCGGATGTGCTCGGCGGGAAAGTCGACCACGCTCAATTCGAGCGCAAGCTCGTGCTCGTCGGTGTTACCGGACTTGGGCTCATTGATTATCAGACCACGCCGCTTGGCGAACGCATGCCGGGGATCGAGATTCATGCCCAGGTCCTTGAGAACGTTTTCGACGGCGCACTGTTGATGCGCC
>VBDE01000053.1:0-2256 GCA_005883665.1 Betaproteobacteria bacterium | reverse complement strand
CTTGGTTGTCGTCTGTTCCGTACCTCGGCTCTCGCCGGGGCGTTCGACGATCCTCCTGGTTCTGCTTCTGATCACGTTGGGTGCAGCCGGCTTCGGAGCATACCGGGTGGCGGGGCTTCTGCTTGACGCTTCGGTTCCAGGGGCCGCCATCGCTTTCCTGTTCGCCGCGATGCTTGTCGAGACGCTCGCCGAGGCCAACGCCCAGAAAAAACTGCTGCAGGAGCGCCTGCAACGCGAACGCGAGACTGCGGCCCGCCTCGCCGGCGAGCTTGACGCGGCGCGACGCATCCAGATCGGCAGCCTCCCGCGGCCCGAGTCGGCGTTCCCTGCAGAACATCGCTTCGAGATCTCCGCCGCTATGGAGCCCGCGCGCGAAGTGGGAGGGGATCTCTACGACTTCTTCATGCTCGATGCCGAACATTTGTTCTTTCTCGTAGGCGATGTTTCCGGGAAGGGCTTGCCTGCCAGCATCTTCATGGCGGTCAGTAAAGCTCTGTGCAAAAGTACGGCCCTTCGACGCGGGCGTCGGATCGATGAATTGCTCCGTGAGGCCAACGCGGAAATCGCGCGGGAAAATCCGGAGTCCTTGTTCGTGACCGTTTTTGCGGGCGTGCTCGACGTTCTGAGCGGTCGTCTGGAATATTGCAGCGCCGGGCACGAACCGCCTTTCGTTCTGGCTCCTGATGGAGAGATTTCCCGGCTTGAGGAAGGCGGTGGGCCGCCGTTATGCGTGCTTGAAGGATTCTCCTACGTCGCCGCCGAACATTGGATAGGCCGGCGAGGAATTGTGTGTGTTGTGTCAGATGGGGTGACCGAGGCGATGAATCCGGCAGGGGAACTCTACGGTGCGCGTCGGCTGCGCGAGGTACTCACGCGCGCACGGAACGCCGAGAATCCGGCGGCGCTCGTCAGTTCGATCCGCGCTGACATCGCGCAATTCGTCGGCGGAGCCGAAGCCGCAGACGACCTCACACTCCTGGTGCTGCGCTGGAACGGACCCTAGCGGACGTTGATTTCCACTCGCCGATTCCGCGGCTCGGAAACCCCGTCGGCCGTGGGAATCAAAGGCTCGCGTCTGCCGCGGCCAGCAGTCAGGATCCGCTCAGCGGGGATACCCATTCCCGCCAGGATCGACTTCACGCGCTCGGCTCGCTGAAGAGAGAGCGCATCGTTGGATGGATCTGGGCCGACCAGATCGGTGTGGCCAATGACGGTAATGTCCGGCGCCTGTCTACGCGCGACCTCGGCAAACAAACCCTTTACTTCCTGTTTCGATTGCTCGGTGAATTCGTCGTTGCCGCTCTCGAAATAGAGGATGAAAGAAACCGGGCGCGGCGGCTGGGCCGCGAGCGCACTGCTAAAAACGTCCTTTACTTCGCTCTGACTTGCGGTGCCACGTTGCACACCGCCATCGGTTGTCGTCCGGGCTGTGGCGTACGCGGTATTGAGCACAGCCTTGCCCTTCTGGCCTTGGACAACGACTGTTCCGACTTTGCCCTCCTTATCGGGCAACAGCACAACCAAGTCCTGGCTCGGTGTGGCGCAGCCCCCCAGTACAAGTGACGCGATCAGCGCAGCGTAGAGCCGGCGCATGAGGTCCTTTTGGGGCTCAGTCGCTGGAGCGAACGAGGAACTCGGTTCCGCGCACCCCGAGTATCGAAGAAGGAGTCTTCACTTTCATTGCATCGGGAGACTGCTTGGCTATTTTCCCAGACACCACCGACAGGGTTCCCTTGCGGAGAGAAGATTCGAAAGCCCCTTCGTGCGTAGTCGAGTTGAACGCGTATCGCTCGATGGCGAGCACGCTGTTGGGACCGACGGACAGAAGCGAATTGTCGACGAAGGCGATACCGGCCGATCCGTCCGCTCCGGTCACCACGGTGTCGGTCGCTTGCAGATGCGTTCCTACGCGTGCTGGGAGGCGCTGGCCGCCGCGCTCGAGATAGACCGAGCCTCTGGCGACCCTGAACTGGGCTATGTCATTTGCCCAGCTTGCAATCGGCGCAATGGTGAACGCGCACATAAGGAGAAATCGGCGAAGGACGATTAAACGCGTTGATTGCATAATGACTCCCCAATAATTGGCCGCCTTGCAATTCCGGAGGTGGCTAGGGCCTTCGAGGACGCTTTGTTCGTATCTATAATAGCCCAAACGGCCTTCTTCCGGCTCATTCCCGTCAATGGCTAACACCCCGCTTGCCCGGTTTCCAGCCAGGATGGACTCCATGGGGGAAATCCGGACCTTTGTTGAGCACG
>VBDE01000052.1 GCA_005883665.1 Betaproteobacteria bacterium | reverse complement strand
CGTCGCGCCTCGCGCCGCCATCTCCCTCACGCACTCAACCCAGCGCACCGGATGATCGGCCTGATTCACCAGCGCCTCCTTGACCCCTGAGGCATCGGTGCGGCTCTTCGCATCGACATTATGAATCACCGGGATTCGCGGAGAATTCACTGCGATCCTCTCGAGTGCTTGTCTCAGCCTTGCCGCAGCCGGGGCCATCAAGGAGGAGTGGAATGGAGCGCTCACCGGCAGTGCGATTGCCCCCTTGGCGCCTCGCGCCCTTGCGGCCACGGTCGCCCGCCGCACGGCGCCGGCGTGTCCGGCAATGACCACCTGTCCGGGCGCATTGAAGTTGACCGCCTCGCAGACATCGCCCTGTGCGGCTTCCGCGCACGCCGACTTCACCGCTTCGTCATCCAGGCCGAGGATGGCCGCCATTGCGCCCGTGCCCTGCGGCACCGCTTCCTGCATCGCCCGGCCGCGCAGGCGCACAAGGGGGAGGCAATCGGCGAAGGAAATTGCGCCGGCCACTACGAGCGCCGTGTACTCGCCGAGGCTGTGGCCGGCGAGGAGCGCGGGTTCGGCGCCGCCCGACTCACGCCAAGCGCGCCAGGCACAGATGCCGGCGGTCACCATGACCGGTTGGGTATTGACGGTGCTGTTGAGTTCCTCCGCAGGGCCTTCGGTGATCAATTTGGCGAGGTCCTGCTTCAGGACATCCGATGCTTCGGCAAGCGTCTCGCGGATCGCGGGCATGTCGCCGTAGCCCGCGAGCATTCCCGCCGACTGCGATCCTTGGCCTGGAAAGACCATCGCGAACTTCACCTCGACTACATCTCCACCAGTGATGCGCCCCAGGTGAAGCCGCCACCCACTCCCTGAAGCATGACTTTGTGGCCCGGCCTGATGCGCCCGTCTCGGATCGCGAAATCCAGCGCGAGAGGCACCGAGGCGGCCGATGTATTGCCGTGAAGGTCCACGGTGACGACGAGCTTCGACAGATCGATCCCGAGCTTCCTCGCGGTCGCCTCGAGTATGCGGGAGTTGGCCTGGTGCGGAATGAGCCAGTCGATGTCCGAGGGGGTGAGACCGCATAGGGCCAAGGTCTCGCGTGCGACTTCGTCCAGCACCTTGACCGCAAACTTGAAAACCGCCTGCCCGTCCATCTGCAGAAACGGCGACCCGACGATCTTGCCGCCGCAAACGTTTCCGGGCACCGAGAGAATGTCCACGTAAGACCCGTCGGCATGCAGCACGCTTGCCATGATGCCGGGCTCTGAGTCCGCCCGCAGAACCACAGCGCCGGCGCCATCGCCGAACAGTACCGCCGTGCCTCGATCCTTCCAGTCGAGGATCCGCGAATACACTTCTGTGCCGACGATGAGAGCGCACCGATGCTGGCCCGACCGGATCATTTTGTCGGCGATCGCGAGCGCGTATACGAAGCCGCTGCAGACGGCCTGAATATCGAACGCTGCGCAGCCCTTCATTCCCAGCTTCGCCTGCATGATGCAAGCCGTGCTCGGAAAAATGTAGTCTGGTGTCGCCGTGGCCGCAATGATGAGATCGATTTCCTGCGGGATGATTCGCGCCGCGGCAAGCGCCGCGCGGCTCGCCTCGACACCAAGATCGCTGGAGGCCTGCGAGGGTTCGGCGATGTGACGCTGGCGGATGCCGGTGCGCGTCCGGATCCATTCGTCGGTGGTGTCCATTTGCTTGGCCAGATCGTCGTTGGTGACGACCTTCGGCGGCAAATAGCTCCCGGTGCCGATGATGCGCGACCAGATCACGTTTCCACCGCCTCGGAATTCCCCCGCTCGGCCCGACCGAACCGCAGCATCAGACGGTGCAGCACTTCATTGCGCACCTCGTCCATGGCCCGCTCGATGGCGCGCTCGAATCCGAACGCGTCGGCAGAGCCGTGACTCTTCACGACGATGCCTCTCAATCCGAGCAAAGTCGCGCCGTTGAAGCGGCGCGGGTCAAGCCGTTTGCGGAACGCGTAGAGCACCGGCATGACGATTACGCCAGCCAGCCTGGCGAGAACGCTGCGCATGAATTCCTGGCGAATGAAGCTGCGCACCATCTGTACCATACCCTCGGAGGCCTTAAGCATGACGTTGCCGACGAAGCCGTCACATACTACGACATCGGCCTCTCCCTTGTAGATTCCGTCGCCCTCGATGTTGCCGATGAAATTGACTTCGCTACCGCGCAACAGCTCTGCCGCGTTCTTCACCACCTCGTTGCCTTTGATGTCCTCCTCGCCGATGTTGAGCAGGCCGACGCTCGGCCGGTCCTTGTGCTCCACCGCCGCGACCAGCGTCGCCCCCATGATGGCGAACTGCAGCAGATGCTCCGGCCCGCAATCGACATTGGCGCCGAGATCGAGGACGTAGGTGCTGCCGCGCATGCTGGGCAGCGCGGCGATGATCGCGGGGCGGTCGATTCCCGGAAGCATCTTGAGAACGAAGCGTGACACCGCCATCAGCGCCCCCGTGTTGCCGGCGCTGACACAGGCCTGCGCTTCGCCGTTCTTGACGAGCTCCACCGCGACGCGAACCGACGAATCCTTCTTGTTGCGCAGCGCGAGCGCCGGAGATTCGTCCATCAGCACGACCTCGCTTGCGTGGTGCACGCGCAGGCGTGGACCGGATGTCGCACCGCGCACCTTGAGCTCCGCCTCGATGGCGTCGCGCAGCCCCACCAGGACGACGTCGACATCCGAGTTGGATTTCAGGAAATTGAGCGCCGCCGGCACGGTGACGTGCGGACCATGATCGCCGCCCATGCAATCAATGGCTACGGTGATTTCCATGAAGAGCGATGCGAAGCGACTCCTGCTTCGCTCAATGGGAGGGCCGATCCCGACTCTGTCCGGTCATGCGGCCAGGCGAGGCCCTACTCGCTCCTGGTCTTGACGACCTTCTTGCCGCGATAGTAACCGCTCGGGCTGATGTGATGACGCAAATGCACTTCGCCCGTCGTCGGCTCGACCGCGAGCGGCGGGTTGCTGAGGAAATCGTGAGCGCGGTGCATGCCGCGCTTCGACGGGGATTTCTTGTTTTGCTGGACTGCCATATGGGAGCTCCTTCAAACTCGTGCCACCGGATCGTGCACGCACGTTTCATGCCGCGGCACCATCGGTAAAGCCAAGATAACCTCGTCCTCGACAAGCTGTCCGACGTCCATGCGACGGGATGCGAGCACGCGGTCGATCTCGTCGTCGGCTTCCGCAATCTCGCGCAGGTTCTCGGCGAGCTGCAACTCGGCATCGATCGCGATGGGAACCGGGAGCGGATCGAGGCAACGCTGACAAAGCACCTGCACCGATCCTCTTACCGACAACCGCAAACACCGTTCGCCGTTGCTCGCCCTTCCCCCGCGCAGGTGATACTCCAGCCCCAGGGTCGAGCACTGCATCTTCGCCAGGCGCTGCAGTTGCTCCAGGCCCAGCACTCCCCGCCGTTCCAATGCGGCGCGGGCAAAATGGAGGCCGTCTATCACCCCCGCTTGCGACATAAGGGGCGCATGATATTATGTTTGCTCTTCAGTGTCAAAAGAAATTCCAAGTTGTTCAGAGCGTTACTGCACTTTTCGATCTTCATGGCCGCGGCCGTTCCGGCTTTCGCCCAGGTCTACAAATGGGTAGACGAGCGCGGCGTGACACACTATGGCGAGCGACCGCCGCAGGGCAG
>VBDE01000051.1:3781-7952 GCA_005883665.1 Betaproteobacteria bacterium | reverse complement strand
ATTATCTGTCCGGCTTAGCTGCGGTGTCGAATTTGCTGGCGGGCATGGCTCCACCTTGCGAGCCTTGCTGAGGAACGTGGTGATCTGCCCAGCTATCCCCTTGTTTTCCTCGACCTTGCCGTAGTTGTCGACGAAGCTCACGAGTAGAGCGCGGCCGTCGAGCCGTTCCTGCGCGAGACGCCGACACTCACGCTCGGCTGCCTCACGCGCTTCCTGCTCGGCAAGCTGGCGGGCACGGGCTTCTGCCTCCGCCCTCTCCTGACGCTCGCGCTCTTCCTGGGCCTTGCGCGCGGCCTCGGCCTCCAGCCGGCGGCGCTCAGCGGCGAGCCGCTCCTCCTCGGCAGCCCGCTGCTTCCGGGCGGCCTCTTCCCGGGCAAGCTGCTCGGCGCGCTCACGCTCGAGGCGCTCGCGCGCGGCGCGCTCCTCGGCTTCCCTCCGGGCCCTGGCCTGCCGCTCTTCTTCTTCGAGTTCGGCGCGCCGCTGGGCCTCAGTGAGCTCAGTGCACATCAGGTTGCCGCCGTCCATATGGATGATTCTGGTGCAGACCTGCCTGCTCACCTTGCGCGTCGGATCCATCGGCGGTGGCACATAGGCTCCATCCTGCGATCTGCTACTGCAGGGGGCCGCGAGCACGAGGACGAGGACGACGGTTATGTTCTTGTTCATGGCTCCCCCTTCAGGTTCCGTAGGCGCGCGGCGCCAGAACTGCGTGAATTGACTTCGAAGCGAAGGATACGCGCAGCGCGCCCGGCGCGCTGCGACAAAATCCCGCATCAGCAGCGACGCCTCGGTGGTTCACTTGCGTAGCGCCCGCAGATTGCGCCGTGTCCCCAACCAATCTCCCAAACTCTTCCAGGCCGCCTTTGGCGTGCAGTGGCGTAGAATCGCGCTCGCCGACGCCGAACGGCGCGTTCCGACGGGGAGGCAGACCTGTTAATCCGTAGGTCCGGGTTCGAACGCCGGTCGGGGACGTACTTGGCGTCCGCCATCGACCCTGAGCCGCCGGTCGCCTTTCTCCATACCGGACATTCACGGATAGGATAATCAATTCTCCGGCGCGCCGCAGTCCAGTGCTTGAAGCTGTCCTGAACGGCGCACATCGGTCTTATGTTTACTTGGCTCCTCCTTCGCACCCCTCAACGGGGCGAATCGGAGCGAGTCTAGTGGTAAATGCGAGTCTAGTGGTAAAAACGGTGTGGGCGATGCACGACATGATCGAGCGCGGCAAGGCGCTCTACTGGGGCACTTCCGAATGGAGCGCGGCCGAGATCACGGCGGCGTGGCAGATCGCGGAGAGGGCCGGGGAGAGGGTCAGCCGAGCGCCTGCTCCAGGTCCGCGATCAGGTCCTCGACGTCTTCAACGCCGACCGAAAGCCGCACCAGCGCGTCGCTGATCCCGATCTCGCCGCGCACCTCGGCGGGCACCGAGGCGTGCGTCATGATCGCCGGGTGCTCGATCAGGCTCTCCACGCCGCCCAGGCTTTCGGCGAGCGTGAAGATCTCGCAGCGCTCGAGGAAGCGCAGCGCCGCTTTCTCCCCGCCTTTCACGATCGCGGAAACCATGCCGCCGCCGGCCGCCATCTGTCGCTTCGCGAGGGCGCGCTGCGGGTGGCTCTTCAGCCCGGGATAGAACACCCGCTCGATCTTCGCGTGGCCCTCGAGCCATTGCGCGATCGCGAGTGCGTTCTCGCAATGGCGCTGCATGCGAAGGGCGAGGGTCTTCAGGCCGCGCGTCACGAGGAAGCAGTCGAAGGCGCTCGGCACCGAGCCGATCGCGTTCTGCAGGAACGTGAGCTTCTCGCCGATCTCCTTGCTCGAGGTCACCGCCACGCCCCCGATCAGGTCCGAGTGGCCGTTCAGGTATTTGGTCGCGGAGTGCACGACGATATCGAAGCCGTGCTCGAGCGGGCGCTGCACCCAGGGGGAGGCGAACGTGTTGTCGGCCACGGCGAGGATGCCCTTCGCGCGCGCGACTTCCGCGACCATCGCGAGGTCGACGAGCTTCAAGAGCGGATTGGACGGCGTCTCGACCCAGATCATCTTCGTCTTGGGCTTGATCGCGGCGAGTAACTCCTTGCGGCTGGCGAGCGTCGAGTAGGTGAAGTCGAGCCCCGCGGAGCGGCGGCGCACACGCTCGAAGAGGCGCCGCGTCCCGCCATAGAGGTCGTCGAGCGCTACGACGTGCGCGCCCGAATCCAGAAGCTCGAGCACCGTGCCGGTCGCCGCCATGCCCGAGGAGAACGCGAAGCCGTGCTTGCCGCCCTCGAGATCCGCCACGCAGCGCTCGTAGGCGTAGCGCGTCGGATTGTGCGAGCGCCCGTAATCGAGCCCCTTGTGCTTGCCGGGGCTTTCCTGCGCATAGGTCGAGGTCGCGTAGATGGGCGTGATCACGGCTCCCGTCGCGGGATCGGGGGGCTGCCCGGCGTGGATCGCGCGGGTGGCGAAAAGCGGAGGCTTCTTCGGGCTTCTCATGGGAGCTTTCGTCGGAGGCTGTTCAGGAGGTCGATGCGGGTGATGAGCCCGTGGAAGCGCCGGCCCTCGGCCACGATCGGCACGTGCCCGTGGTCGAGGATGCGCAGCACTTCATCCAGTGAGGCCGAGGGTGCCAGCGTCTCAAGGCGCGTGCTCATGTGCTTGCGCACCGGATCACGGAGAGTCGAGCCGCCGCGCGTCACCGCCATCAGCACGTCGTACTCGTCGATCAAGCCCACGATGCCCTCGCCCTCGAGCACCGGGAGCTGCGAGACGTCGTGGAGCTTGAAGCGCCCGTAGGCGGTGAGGAGCGTATCTTCCGGCTCCACGCTCACCGTGGCGCGCTCCTCGACGGGGCGGCCGATCAGGTCGCGCAGGTCGCCGTGCCTGGCGCGCTCGCGGAAGCCCTGATCGGCGAGCCAGTAGTCGTTGAACATCTTCGAGAGGTACTTGTTGCCGCTGTCGCACACGAAGGTGACGACCCGCTCGGGCTTCGTTCGAGAGCGGCAGTATTTGAGCGCAGCAGCAAGCAGCGTGCCGGTGGAGGATCCGGCGAAGATGCTCTCCTTCGCGAGCAGCTCGCGCGCCACCGAAAAGCTTTCGGCGTCGGTGATGCTGAAGGCTTCCTTCACGCCGCTCAAATCGGAAACGGGAGGAATGAAATCCTCGCCGATGCCTTCGACCAGCCACGAGCCCGCTTCGCCGATCTTTCCGGTCTTCAGGTAATCGGCGAGGATCGAGCCCGCGGGGTCGGCCAACACCATCGCGACACTCGGCGCGGCCTTGCGGAAGAAGCGCGTGAGCCCGGTGATGGTGCCGCCGCTGCCCACGCCGCAGACGACAGCGTCGAGGTTGTGATTCATCTGCGCCCAGATCTCGGGGCCGGTCGTGGTCTCGTGCGCGTGCGGATTGGCGGGGTTGCCGAACTGGTTCGCGTAGAGCGCCCCGGGGGTTTCCTTCGCGATCTTCTCCGCGCGGTCCTGGTAGTAGTCGGCGTGGCCCTTGCCGACGTCGGAGCGCGTCATCACGACTTCCGCGCCGAACGCCTTCAGATGGAACACTTTCTCCTGGCTCATCTTGTCGGGGATGACGAGCACCAACCGGTAGCCCTTGCGCGCGGCAACGAGTGCCAGCCCGAGTCCGGTGTTGCCCGCGGTGGCCTCGACGATCGTGCCGCCCGGCTTCAGCTTTCCATCGCGCTCGGCGGCCTCGATCATCGAGAGTCCGATGCGGTCCTTGATCGAGCCTCCGGGATTCTGGCTCTCGAGCTTGAGGAAAAGCTTGCACGGCCCGGTGTCGAACCGCGTCACCTCCACGAGCGGCGTGTTGCCGATGAGCGAAAGGACGTCGCTCATTCGGCGATGCGCCGGTACGGGATCTCCGAGATGCCGATGTCGGAGATGTGGAAGCCATTTCGCTGCGACAGGACGTCGATGGCATCCGACACGTTGTGTGGATCTCGGGTGGGGCCGATGGTCATGCGAAAGATCATGTGCGACATCGCGTCAGAGTCGACGGATAGGATAATCAATTCTCCGGCGCGCCGCAGTCCAGTGCTTGAAGTTGTCCTGATGCTCGCTTACGCCGAGGTCAACAGGCCGCTAAGTTACTCGTAGGGGCATCACTCAGTCGGATCCTGACGAAATTCAAATGTAAGCGCGAGCGGCAGCAACTGGCCGGTTGCGGTCCCTCATGTTGG
>VBDE01000051.1:0-3743 GCA_005883665.1 Betaproteobacteria bacterium | reverse complement strand
GCCCGCTTGCCTCCGAGGACTCTTGCCACCCAATCGGCCATGTAGTCCACCGCGAGGGCGTTGTCGTCGGCCGCGCAGTGCTCGGCACCGCCTTCGGAAAGAGTGAACACCTTGAGCTCGCGCATCGAACTGTTGACCGCTTCCTGATAGGTTCGCTCGGCGTGCTGCAGCGGGATCTGCCGGTCGTTTTCGCCATGCACGATCAGGATCGGGCAAGTAATTTTGTCCATGACGCCCTTGAGGGTAAGCCTGCGCGTGACCTCGCGCACCTCTTTGGCACTTTGTTTGCCAAACACCCACTGGGCGTGGTCGTCGTGTCCTGGCACCGACGGTTCGCTACGATTCGCGGCGCGGTTTTCCATGATCTCGTCGAAATCGTACAGCGCGCCCCAGCACACGCAGCACTTGAAGCGCTTCTCGAACGCCGCCGCGCGCGGGGCATAATACCCGCCAAGACTGACTCCTGCAACGCCGATGCGTTGCGGATCGACGTCCGCGCGTGTCTGCACATAGTCAACGCACGCCGCAGCCGGCACTTCGGTGTCGTGGCTTCCCGCCAATCCGCGTAGCCGTAGTGCTTCGCCGACACCGGGATGATCGACAATCAGCAATGAAATGCCGCGCCGCCGATACTCTTCGGCTGCGGCGCCGTAGATAAGCTCCTTGGTGATGTCGAAGCCGTCAAAGTGCACCACGCACGGCGCGCGACCCGAGCCCGGTGCCTTGGAAAACAACGCCGGCAGCGAAGTCCCCCTGAACGGGATGTCCACGCGCTCGACCGGATCACCGCGCAACCGGTAGCCCTTTTCATAAGCAGCGAGCGCCTTGCGGTAGGCGACAGCTTTTCCCGGGTTCTTGTGGCTTGGCATGCGCTCGGCGAGCAAATAATAGACGCCGGCGCGCACGTACTTGCGTCCGGCGCTGAAAAGATTTCCGGCCTCCTCGTCGCGCCGAGCGAGCGCTTCGGAGCGTTCCGCGACTTTCATGAAGCTCTCGTACCACGCCTGCTGCGCTACCGCATCGCGGCGTCCCGCGTGGGCTTTCAGCGAGCGGCAGGCCTCGTCGAGATCTCCCAGCGCCCCGCCTCGGTTCATCCCCGACATGAACGCGAGGTTCCAGGTGTAGTTCTCCGGAAAATATTCAAACACCTTATGCTCTCCTTTGGACGATTGATTCACGAAGACTGCGTTCCGCTCAATCGAGACGGATGTCTGCCTGCTTGACGTATTTGCCGATCCGCTCATAGTCCTCGTGCACGAACCTACCGAATTCCCCGGGGCTCACGCCTGAAGGGCTGACACCAAGGGCGTCGAAGCGCTCACGCACGTCGGGAAGCTTGAGTGCTCGCGCAATCTCGGCGTGAAACCTACGGACAATGACGTCCGGCGTGCGTGCCGGCACCCAGATCCCGAACCAACCGGTGATATTGAAGTCCCCAAAGCCCTCCTCCATAAGCGTGGGTACATTCGGCAAACCCGGCTCGCGTGTCGCTCCCGTCTGGGCGAGCACGCGCAGCCTTCGGGAGTTGACGTAGGGCATCACCGACACGGTAGCCGGAAACATCAATTGCACTTGCCCGGACAGCAAATCGTTGAAAGCCGGACCTGCGCCCTTATAAGGCACATGTACGAGCTTCACGCCCGCGATCGCGCTGAATAGCTCGCCGGCCAGTTGCAATGCGCTGCCGTTGCCAGACGAGGAAAAGCTGATCTGCCCGGGCTTTTGCTTTGCCAGCGCAATCAGGTCCTTCACCGAGCTGACGCCCAACGACGGATGCGAGACGAGCACGAGCCCCGAGGGGGCGGCCACCATCGTCACCGGAGCCAGATCGCGCATCAGGTCGTAGGGAAGCTTGCTGTACACGTGGGCATTGATCGTCGTCGAGCCGGTATTGATGAGCATCGTGTAACCGTCAGGCGTGGCTTTGGCGACAAGATCCGTTCCGATGATTCCGTTTGCACCCGATCGGTTGTCCACGATGACCGGAGTGCCCAAGGACTCCGAGAGCTTCTGGGTAATCAGGCGCCCCAAAACGTCCGCAGGCCCGCCCGCAGGGAACGGTACGACGAGCTTGATCGGTCTCGTCGGACACGATTGCGCAAACGCGCCAATGCCCCACAATCCCGAGATCAGTAATGTGCTGATCGCCAATACGGCGTGCACGAACCGGTATGCGCCTCCCTTGAGCGACCCCTCGGTGTTCGGCATGTTGCCTCCGCGAGCGATGCTGGTATGGCGAGAGTATGCCCCAAGAAAAGGGTAACAGACCCCAGGGCAGGAAGGCGACACCCTAGTACTTATTCTAGCGCAGGCGAAGCGTGTATCCGCGATCGGACTTTGGCGCGCAACGCGCACGCCGCGTAGAATGCAGCGGCCGACGCATTCGCAGTGCGTCTATCCACTCGGGGGAGAACCGTGAACCGTATCGTGCTTGCTGCCGGAGGCCTGCTCAGCCTTATCGTGTACGCCGCGTGCGGCGCAGAAGACCTGCCGGCGGGCGTCACCCTCGTCAAATCGGAACAGATGAAATGGGAGAAATCCGCGAGCGGCCGCGAAAACGCCTACCTGCTCGGGCATCCGAACAAACCGGGACCCTATCTATACCTAGTCAAGTGGCCGCCCAACAGCAAGGCGCTTGCGCACAAGCATCCGGACAACCGCTACGGCATGGTCGTTTCGGGGCTCCATTACATCGGCTACGGCGATAAGTTCGACGAGAAGAAACTTCACGCCCATCCGGCCGGCACGTTTTTCACCGAGCCGGCGAATACCTCGCACTTCGGGATGACCAAAGGCGAAGGCGCGGTCCTTTACTTCTACGCCATCGGACCCAGCGGCAATACGCCGCTCGAGAAGGAAGACTCGGCAAAAAGATAGTCCGAAGTCCGCTTTTGGCCGGAGCAGCCGCCTTGAAGTTGCCTTTTGCCTTACCCGACCCTGAACAACCCCCGCTCCGCCCGATGCATCCGCTCGAACCCCGTTTCGGTGACGAGCACGAGCTCGCCGACCTGCACTCCGGCTTTCTGGTCGGGCGTGATCACGTTCGGTTGCACGACGCAGGTCATTCCGGCCTCTAAGGTCATCTCCGGAAGCGGTCCGGCCGGGCGGCTCTTGGAGCCGAGCACAGGGGGAAAATAGCCGCCGCCGAATCCGTGCATGAGGTCATCGTATACAGTGAAGCCCGCGTCCTCGATGACGCGCGCGGCGTCGATGATCTCCTGCATCCCGGTGCCGTGGCGGATGACCCGGGTCACGGCATCGAACGCCGCTTCCGCCGCGTCGTGGAGCTTCCGGAAGAGGGGCGTCGGTTCGGCCGCCACGGTGAAGGTGCGGAGGATCTGCCCCGGATAATCGAAGAATTGGGCGGTGATCTCGGTGGCGATCACGTCGCCCGGCCGCAGCTTGCGGCTGGAAGCGAATTGGCGCGGCACGCAGTACTCCGGGTTCGCCATCGGCGTGACGAGGAAAAAATGGATGTAGGTCACCCCGCCGTGCGGGTGATAGGCGGCCTCGCAGATGGCGCCCAGCTCGTGCTCGGTCATTCCGGGCCTCGCGTCGCGCCGCAATCCCTCGATCGCGAGATCGGTGAGCGCCGCCGCGATCCGCATCCAGTCGATCTCCTCGTGCGACTTCACCAGCCGCAGGCGCACGTACTCGCGGTTGAGATCGACGAGCGCACCGAAATGGGCCTCGAGCTTCCTGCATTTCGAAAGCCCGAGGGCGCCCATCAGGCCGACGCGCTT
>VBDE01000050.1 GCA_005883665.1 Betaproteobacteria bacterium | reverse complement strand
GACCGCCAGCGCGATCAGCCTGCCTTCCTTCACGTGCGGCAGCAGCGCGGGCGTGGTCTCGAAGGCGATCGTCACGTTACCGGCCAGAAGGTCGTTGAGCTCCGGCGCGGTCCCCTTGTAGGGCACGTGCACCATCTCGACGCCCGCCATCTGCTTGAACATTTCCCCGGCAAGATGGGGCGACCCGCCCGTGCCCGAGGAAGCGAAGTTGAGCGAGCCGGGTTTCGCCTTGGCCAGCGCGATCAGCTCCTTAACCGACCTCACCGGCAGCGAAGGATGAATGGCGAGGATGCTCTGCACCGACGTCGTCTGCGTGACCGGCGCGAAATCCTTGAGCAGACGCCGCTGCCTCCGTCCCGATGTTGCTGTTTGCGCCCGGTCTGTTATCGATCAGCACGGTCTGCCCCAGGCTCGCCGACATCTTCTGCCCGACGAGACGCGCGGTGATGTCGGCAGCCCCGCCCGGCGGGAAGCCGACGATCAGGCGAATGATCTTGCCGGGATAGGCTTGCGATTGCGCCAGCCCACTGCTCGCGCCGTCCAGCGCGGACACGGCGATCAGTACCAGTTGCAAGGAACGGACGAGCTTCACGACTTGCCTCCTCGAAGCGGGGATTGCGAATAGCGGTGAGGGACAATACGGATTTGTCGTCATTTTCCAGATGGTACCAAATCGATCGGCCATAATGCGGGCACGCTTCGCCTTATCTCATCGGGAATCCATGACCGACAAAAAGCTCGACCCCGCCGACCTCGCTGCGATCACCGGGCGCACGCTCAACCATTACGACCGCTTTGCCGAGAGCTTCTGGGAGGGCACACGCGATCACGACGTCAGCCAGAACATCGATGCACTCCTGCAGCACATCGAGGCCGATCCGCCGTTCACCCTGCTCGACTTTGCCTGTTGCGTGGCAGCGGGTCAATAGGTATAATTATATCAATCATATCAATTGAGGTGACGACCATGATCCGCGAAGCCCCCGCCATGACGGTCCGCCAGAACCTGGGCGATTTGCTCAGTGAAGTTCAATACCGCAAGGGGAAGGTGATCATCACCAAGGCCGGGAAACCGGTCGCGGCACTGGTGGACATCGCGCTGTTCGAGCGCATCCGGAAGCTGGATGAGGAGTTCGACCAGATGCGGAAAGAATTCGCCCGGGCCTTCGCCGGCGTGCCCGAAAAGCGGGTTGAAGCGCTGGTTGACGAGGCTGTGAAGGAAGCGCGCGCCCGTCGCCGCAGGAAGTGAGGGTCGTTCTCGACACGAACGTGCTGCTCTCGGGTTTGATGGCTCCCGAGGGCACGCCGGGCCGCATTCTGGCCGCGTGGTTGGAGGCCCGTTTCGATGTCGTGATGTCGATCGAGCAGCTCGCGGAGATCGGCCGGGTGCTCGGCTATCCGAAGATCCACCGCAAGCTGAAATGGGACGGGCAGCGGATCGAGCAGTTCATACGCCAGCTCTACGTCCGGGCCGAAGTCGTCGATCTGCGCTCGACTTCGGTCGAAGTCCCGCGCGATCCCCAGGACTCGCCGATCCTCGCAGCGCTCATCGCTTCCGGCGCCGATGCGCTCGTGAGCGGCGATCGCGACCTGCTCGAGCTGCGCGGGAAGTATCCGATCCAGACGCCGGCGGAATTTGTCCGCCGGTTGTAATGATTCCCAGGCGCCGTTGCGAGCGTCAGCAACCGAGCGCGATCGGCCGAGGATAGAGGCATTCCACGCTCCGAATGCGTTGGGACTTTTGGGGGACTCAACTGCACAAACACGTCCAAAACGGCGCAAAATGGGGAAACGGGCGGCGCCGGGTTATACTGCAATCAATACGTTGCGCTCAGAGGATCGCCTACGAACCAGGGGGTCGTGGGTTCAAATCCTGCCGGGCGCGCCACTCCAAAGGGGGTTGTGCAAGGGCAGCCCTTTTTTTCGCCAACCCACCCGGGCATTACCCTGATTCCCATGCCGGACAACCCGAACCCGAAGCGGCCTCACAAGCTGGAGGACCATCTTCACGGCCGTGATTACGATCATAGTCATGACGGAGACGAAGAGGTTGACCACGACCACGACCACTACGAGACGGACGGCCGTCTCGAGGACAACGCCTTGTGGATCCAGGATCATGTCTCGCTGCTCAGCGTCGGAATCGATATCGGCTCTTCGGGGACGCAGGTCATCTTTTCCCGCATCAATCTGCGGCGAATGGGCGAGGAGCTTTCGAGCCGTTACTTCGTCGTTTCCCGGGAGACGCTGTTTCAGTCCCCGGTCTCCCTGACTCCTTATCGGAGCGAGGAGCTCATCGACGATGCGGAACTGGGAGCCATCATCGACCGGGCTTTCGCCGACGCTGGACTCCATCCGGACGACATCGACACCGGGGTCGTGATTCTGACCGGCGAAGCTCTGCGGCGCGAAAATGCCGAAGCCATCGCGAGCCTTCTTGCGGAGCAGCGTGGAGAATTTGTCTGCGCCACCGCCGGCCACCACATGGAATCGATGCTCGCCGCCTTCGGCTCGGGGGCCGCTCGGGTATCTCACGACTCCGGGAAGCGCATACTCAACGTCGACATCGGCGGCGGCACGACGAAGCTTGCCCTGGTCGAGCGGGGGAAGGTGATCGCCACGGCCGCAGTACACGTGGGCGGGCGGCTGCTGGTCATCGATGAAGGGAGGCGCATCGTGCGGCTTGATCCCGCCGGGCGCCATCTCGCCGCCCAGGCGGGATTCCGCTGGAGCCGCGGCGATGTCGCCGACGCCGCGTCGATGGAGCGAGTCGCGGAATGGATGGCCGAGGCCATTCTCGCCTCGGTTTCGCAGCGCTCCTTTCCAGCCGAAGTGCAGAGCCTATTCCTGACTGAACCGCTTCCCGGGCTGGACGGAATCGACGGCGTGATGTTTTCCGGCGGAGTGGCCGAATACGTTTATCAGCGGGAGACACGCGAATTCGGAGACATGGGACTCCTGCTTGGCCTCGCACTGCGGAGAAAAGTGGATGCGGGTGCCTTGCCTTGGCCCTTGCTGCCGCCCGGTGAGTGCATCCGCGCCACGGCGCTCGGAGCCTCCGAGTACAGCGTCCAGCTCAGCGGCAACACGACCTACATCTCGAATCCGGGAGCGCTGTTGCCCAAGAAAAATCTGCAGGTATTGCAACCGTCCTACATTTGCGACGACCCCATCGACCCCGATCGGCTGGCTCAAGCCATCCGCGAACACTTCAAGGCCTTCGATCTTGTCGAAGGTGAAAGCGAAGCGGCGCTCGCATTGCGCTGGGAGGGGAGTCCGTCCTACGAGCGCATCTCGGGATTTGCCTTGGGCATCCGGCGCGGCCTCGCCAACACCATCGCGAAGCGCATGCCTCTTTACGTCATGGTCGACGGGGACATCGCGCAAACCCTCGGGGCCATCCTCCGCGACGAAATGGGTGTCGACAGTGAAATCCTCGTCATAGACGGCGTCGTCCTCTGGGACTTCGATTACATCGACCTTGGGCGCATTCGCATGCCCTCGCAGACCGTTCCCGTCACCGTCAAATCCCTGGTATTCAGCGAGGACCCGCGCTCTCCCCGCGGCCGGGCGCCCCACCGCCACGGTCACGAGCATCACGTCCGTCACGAAGTTCCGCCAGGCTGAACGGGAGCGGACACGAACGGCGGCCGCGGGCCGTTGAAGTCGAAGGGTATAATGTCGGAACAAACGGAGAGGTAAATGGGCGTCGAATCGCATTACAGCAGCAAGAAGGACCGGGTTTTCGTGAGGGGGATCACCGGCCACTACAAACTCAAGGACGAGCTGGCGCGGCTGCGCGCGCTGCCGCGGGTACGCAAGGGCTCGGAGATCAAATTCGTGGACGGCCCGCAGGCATACAGCCGCCACTACGTCGAGCCCCACGATGGGCTTACGCAGACCCTGCATATCCACCTCGAGGAATACAGTCCCGGGGGCAAGTCCCAGAAGCACGGCCACGTCAACGAGGCGGCGTTCTACATTCTCGACGGCAAGGGTTACGAGATCCACGACGGGATCCGGTACGACTGGCAGGCAGGGGACATTGCGGTGGTCCACAACAACTGCGTGCACCAGCACTTCAACGCCGATCCCGCCAAGCCGGCGCGCGCGCTCGTGCTGAAGACCAAGCCGATGTACATGTTCCTGAACATGCTTTTCCAGCATCTTGTCGAGCCTCGTCCCACGGAACCGGCGCCCGGCGGCCGGGATTTTCAGGCGCGAGAGTCGGAGCAAGACCGCAATCACGCGAAATAAGGTAACGAAGGAGCGGAAACATGGCCTGGGGTGAATCGAAAGCCTGGATGCGCGGCAGCGCGCACCAGAAGTTGTATCAGGGCCTGCTCGACAATGCGATGCAGGCGCCCGCGAGGAACGCGAAGCGCAGGAAAATCCTGCACCCGGAGGACATGCCCTGGGAGATGTCGCGCCAGGGGCTGCTGAAGCACCTGCTGAACGAGCAGATGAACACGCGCATGGAGACGGTGGACGCCTACATGC
>VBDE01000049.1:3628-8860 GCA_005883665.1 Betaproteobacteria bacterium | reverse complement strand
GTTCAAGTTCTGGGGTGGGCTTACGCTCGAGGCGGTCGGCGGCGGCCCGGGGCTCGTCGAGTCACTGACGCAGATCGCGAAGAAGCGCGGAATCGAGATCTGGTACGCGGCTCGCGCGGTCTCGCTCATCGCCGACGACGCCGGCGTGCACGGCGTGGTCGTGAAGCGCGCCGGCAAGACGACCGAGGTCGAAGCAAAAGCGGTCGTGCTCGCCGCGGGCGGCTTCCAGGCCAATCCCGAGTGGCGCACGCGTTATCTCGGGCCGGGCTGGGAGCTCGCGAAAGTGCGCGGAACGCGCTTCAACACCGGCGACGCGATCCTCATGGCGCTAAACGTCGGCGCAGCGCCCGTGGGCAACTGGTCGGGATGCCACGCCGTCGCCTGGGACAGGAACGCCCCCGAATTCGGCGATCTCGCCGTCGGCGACCAGTTCCAGAAGCATTCCTATCCCTGGGGCATCTACATCAACGCCGAGGGCAAGCGCTTCGTCGACGAAGGCGCCGATTTCCGCAATTACACCTACGCGAAATACGGCCGCGTGATCCTGCACCAGCCTGGCCAGTTCGCCTGGCAGATCTTCGATGCCAAGGTGAAGGGCCAGCTGCGCGACGAATACCGGATCAAGCAGGTGACCAGGGTCACGGCGAACACGCTCGAGGAGCTGGTAGAGAAGCTCGACGACGTCAACGCCGATGCGGCGCTCGCCGAGATCCGTGCGTACAACAAGGCGGTGCGCACCGAGATCCCGTTCAATCCCAACGTCAAGGACGGGCGCTGCACGACGGGTCTCACCGTGAACAAGTCGAACTGGGCGAACACCATCGACACGCGGCCCTTCGAGGCCTACGCGGTCACCTGCGGGATCACCTTCACCTTCGGCGGGCTGCGCATCAACACCTAAGCGCAAGTGATGTCGACCGACGGAGAACCGATCGCGGGCCTCTATGCCGCGGGAGAACTGGTGGGTGGAATCTTCTACTTCAATTACCCGGGCGGAACCGGCGAACGCGGCAAAGGCCGCGAAATCGCAAAGTCAGGCGAAGAGAGTCGCAGGGACGTAGAGCCAGTGCAAACCGAATTTCACGCGAAGCAAGGCGTGCCTCTATATAATCGGCGGGAACCTTTCCGTGGATTGCATAGCCAAGGACGACGATCATGAACAAACCTATCGAGAAAAACAAACCCGACCTGAAGCTTAGCCGCAAGGCTCCGCTCGCTACTCGCACCGACTTGAGCCCCGCAGCGACGAAGGACATCGCCGCGGCAATGAACGGAATCCTGGCGGACGTGTTCGCGCTTTACATGAAGACCAAGAACTTCCACTGGCACATGAGTGGACCGCACTTTCGCGACTACCATTTGCTCCTGGACGAGCAAGCCGACCAGCTTTATGCGATGACCGACCCCATTGCCGAGCGCGTCCGTAAGGTCGGAGAGCCCACCCTCAAGTCCATCGGGCACATCGCCTTCACGCAACGCGTGCTCGACAACGATGCCGAATACGTGGAGCCGCAGGACATGCTCGCCGAGCTGCGCGAGGACAACAAGGACCTTGCGGCGCGCTTTCGCGAGGCGCATAACGTGTGCGACGAGCACCGCGACATCGCCACCGCCAGCCTCATCGAGGTGTGGATCGACGAAACCGAGCGGCGCACCTGGTTTCTTTTTGAGGCGAGCCGCAAAGGAACCGCCACGGGGCATTGAGCGTCTGTGGATTCTCAGATGAAGGATACCGAAAACCCGGCGCGGCGCGGCTTTCTCACGACGGTATCGGCTGTTGGATTGAACCTGGCGATCGAGGCCATCCCCGCCCTGGCGCAGCCGGCGAGCGAGCGGCCGAAAGAGGGGGATCTGCTCGTCTCGATCGAAAGGGAGAGCACGAACGCGCTTGAGCCCAGGGACATTCCGCTCGGCGGCCCGCCGCTCCTGGCATGGCCGATGGATGCCGCGGACAAAACCGTGCGCAAGGATTCCCGCCTCAACAAGATCCTCTTGCTGCGTTTGGACCCTTCGACGCTGGTGGGGGCGACCAAGGATCGCGCGGCGGAGGGCGTTGTCGCCTATTCGGCGATCTGCCCGCACGCCGGCTGCGAGGTCAATGTCTGGGCGGCGGAGCAGCAGACTCTCGAATGCTCCTGCCATTATTCGCACTACAATCCGCGCGAGGGCGCGTCGGTCATCGATGGTCCCGCGCCGCGCGCCCTGGCCGCGCTGCCGCTCAAGATCGTGGACGGCAAGCTGGCGGTGGCGAAACCGTTCACCGGCCGCGTCGGCATTGTTCCGAGCTGAGTAAGGTCCTGTCCGGGAAAAACGAGGAGGAAAACATGATGACCAAGATTCTCATGCGAAGCATGTGCGTCGCCGCCATCGCGGCGGCTGGTATGTGCGGGGCGTCGGCGCAGCAGATGATCGAGCCGGCCTCGGCAACGCCGGTGCCGGGACCGATGCCGGAGATCCTTCGGCAGTACACGCCGGTGACCGCCGCGCGGCTGAAAAATCCGGAGGACGGCAATTGGCTGATGTTCCGCCGCACCTTCGACGGCTGGGGTTACAGCCCGCTCGGGGAGATCACGCCCGCCAATGTGGGCCGGCTGCAACCGGTCTGGAGCTTCGCTACCGGCCAGATAGAGGGCCATGAGGCGCCGCCGATCGTGAACAACGGCGTCATGTTCGTCGCCACGCCCGGCAACCAGCTGCTCGCGCTGGAGGCGAGGACCGGCAAGGTGCTGTGGCGATATAAGCGCCCGTTCCCCGAAGACATGACCCCGCTGCACCCGACGAGTCGCGGCGTGGGGCTTTACGGCGACAAGGTGTATTTCGCGGCAGCGGACGCGGTGCTGATCGCGATCGACGCCAGGACCGGCAAGGAAGCCTGGGCCGTCAAGGTCGATGACTATAAAAAGGGCTACTACCTGTCGCTCGCGCCGCTCGTCATAGACGGCAAGGTGCTGCTCGGCGCATCAG
This sequence comes from Betaproteobacteria bacterium, assembly GCA_005883665.1. Lineage (GTDB taxonomy): Bacteria > Pseudomonadota > Gammaproteobacteria > Burkholderiales > SG8-39 > VBDM01. The sequence goes on along the minus strand of VBDE01000049.1, from coordinate 5,896 downwards.
GCGGTGAATTGGGCGCGCGCGGCTTCCTCGCGGCCTTCGATGCGGAGACCGGCAAGGAGCTCTGGAAGACCTATACGGTGCCCGCGCCGGGCGAGCCGGGCAGCGAGACCTGGCCCGCGGGCGGCGACCACTATAAGCGGGGCGGCGCTTCGATCTGGATCACCGGCACCTACGACCCCGAGACCAATCTCACTTTCTGGGGCACCGGCAACGGCGGCCCATGGTTCGGCGATCAGCGTCCCGGCGACAATCTCTTCACCAGCTCGGTGGTCGCCTTCAACCCCGGCACCGGGCAGATCAAGGGACACTTTCAATATCATCCCAACGACTCCTGGGATTGGGACGAAGTCTCGCCGCCGCTGATCGTCGACTACCGGCGCGGAGGGAAAACCGTGAAAGGCCTCGTCAACGTCGCTCGCGACGGCTATCTCTGGCAGCTCGAGCGCACCAACGACAAGATCAACTTTGTCGCCGGCCAGCCCTACGTGCGCCAGAACGTGTTCAAGGGTCTCGATCCCAGGACCGGACGGCCCGACGTCGACGAGACGCGCAAGCCGGGCACCGGCAAGGCCGCCGAGTTCTGTCCGAGCCTGTGGGGCGGCAAGAATTGGCCGCCTGCCGCGTACAGCCCGCAAACGCGGATGCTCTACATCCCCGCCAACGACAACCTCTGCACCCAGCTCACCGGCGAAGCCCCGAAATACGTGCAAGGCGAGCGTTTCATGGGCGTGGCTAAGAACGTGATGAAGATGGTTGCCGGCGCCGACCACATCGGCGAGCTGCAGGCGTGGAATCTCGATACCGGCAAAAAGGTATGGACGACCAACTTGCCGTCGTTCAATTGGGGTCCGGTCCTCGCCACGGGCGGCGGATTGCTGTTCGGGGGCGGCACCAACGACCGCATGTTCCGCGCGTTCGACGCCAGGACCGGCAAGGTGCTGTGGGAGTTCCCGACCGGCTCCGGCGTTGCCGCGGTGCCGGTATCGTTCCAAGTCGACGGCAAGCAATATATCGCGGTGCAGTCCGGCTGGGGCGTCGACCCCGCGAAAATGCAAACGCGCATGAACCTGATCTTCCCCGGCCAGTATCCGGATGTGCCGCAGGGGGGTGCAGTCTGGGTGTTCGCCGTGAAGTGACGGTTCGTTCCAGGGGCCTCAGTCGAAAAGCGCATCGGGCACGTACACGACGCCTTCGAAGATGCGCCGTGCTGTGCGGACGAACGAGGCGCGCTCGACGACCGGCGACGGGCCCGATCGGTCGGTGATCAAGTCCACCTCGATGTGACCCGAAGGGTGCTCGATGCTGAGCACGCCGCCGGAAAATCCTTTCGGCTCGATGTAGCGGCTCGCGACGGTTCCGGGAAGGACCGCGGCGGCGCCGACGGCAAGTGCGCCGGTCACGGCATGCGAGCGATGGCAGGCGTGCGGCGTGAAGTAGCGCGATGCGATGTTCCCGCCCTGCACCGGACGCGACACCAGCACCGGTTTCGGCACGACCAGGCGCGATACGTCCCCCATCCCCATGCGCCTCCCCGCTTCCAGCCGAATGGTCTCGATTTTTTTCAGCATCGCCTTGTCCGCGTCCAGCTCTTCCGGCGTTTCGCGCCCGGTCTTTCCGAACGCTTCGGCGGCCATGATCATCACCGGCATCGCCATGTCCACGCAGCTCGCGTCGATCCCGTCGATCCGGTCGAGGGGGCTTCCGGTCGGCAGCAACTTCCCCGTGACGGCACCGAGCGCATCGAGAAAAGTCAGCTTGATCGCCGCGGCCGGCTCGGTAACGCCATCGATATGCGTATCGCCCGCGTACTCGACCTGCCCTCCGGGCGTCTGGATTACCGCTTCGATCAGCGTCTGTGTATTGACGTTGTAGATACGCACCGTCGTGGTGGGATTCCGGGGGCGAACCAGGCCACTTTCGATCGCGAAAGGACCCACGCCGGCAAGCATGTTGCCGCAGTTGGGCTTGGTATCGACGAACGCTTCGGTCACCGAGACCTGAGCGAACAGGTAGTCCACGTCGGCCCCCTCGCGCTGGGACCGGCTGACGATCGCGACCTTGCTCGTGAGGGTATTGGATCCCCCGATACCGTCGACCTGCAGCGAATGCGGAGAGCCCATGACGCTGAGCAGGACGGCGTCGCGCCGCCGGGGATCCGCCGGCAGGTCCGACGCAAGGAAGTACGGGCCCCGCGAAGTCCCGCCGCGCATGAGCACACAAGGTATCTTGCGCTGCATGTTCAGGTACCCGTCAGCTTGTAGGCGCGCC
>VBDE01000049.1:1883-3595 GCA_005883665.1 Betaproteobacteria bacterium | reverse complement strand
CCTCATTGGATCGACATCATGCCAAAAGCCAGCTTCAGCCTTCTTCTCTCCGCGCTCGCCGCGTCCCTTGCCGCATGCGCAAATCTCGGCCCCATCACGAGCGGAATGCCCGCGCAACAGGTCCAGGCGAAGCTCGGCGCGCCGGAGACGGTCAGAAAGAACGCCGACGGATCGGAGGTCTGGGAATATCCGGGAGGGCCGCTCGGAAGGCAGACCTACATGGTGACCCTCGGATCCGACCGCGCCGTGCGGGAAGTCCAGCAGGTGTTGAACGACGAATATTTCTCCAGGGTGAGCGCGGGAATGTCCCGCGACGAGGTGCGGCGGCTGCTCGGCAAGCCCGGGGAGATCATGGTGTTCGGCGCGCGCGACGAAGAGGTGTGGTCGTGGCGCTACCAGCAGCAGAATCCGATGTTCTTCAACGTGCTCTTCGACCGGACCGCGGGGACGGTCAGGACCACCCAGCGGATCGAGGAAATCCTCTGGTTGGACCACGACTGCTGAAGCGGTCGGGAAGTCATGAGCACGATATTTCTCCGCGCTCTGCCGCTGCTGATTCCCGCGCTGGCGGCGGGATGCGCGGGCTTTTCGGCCATCAATCCGGGTGCTTCCGCCCGCCAGGTCGAAACGCTGGTGGGCCCGCCGGCAAGCGTATGGAAGAACGCGGACGGCTCCGAGGTCTGGGAATACCCGCGGGGGCCGCTCGGGGTCGAAACCTACATGGTGACGCTGGGGTCCGACCACGCGGTGCGGGAAGTGCGCCAGGTGCTGAGCGATGAAACTATCTCCAAGCTGCACGTCGGCATGTCCCGCGACGAAGTGCGCCGGCTGCTCGGCGCGCCGAGGGACATCGGCTTTTCCGACTCGAGCGACGAAGAGATATGGTCCTGGCGCTATCGCGACTGGGGCGTGCGCAACATGGAGCTCTACGCCCAGTTCGACAGGCGTACCGGTGCGCTCAAGAAGGTTACGCGGTTCCAAGTGGATACGAGCGACGGCAAGCGCAAATAGAGTCTCGCTTCATGATCGCAGCGCTTCATCGCGCCGCCGCCCTGTTCGCACTTGGCCTGCTCGCGGCCGGGTGCGCGAATTTCTCCGCCATATCCCCCGGGGATTCCGCGCCGACGGTCGAAGCGCGCGTCGGCCCGCCCGGCACCGTGTGGAAAAACGCCGATGGTTCCGAGGCCTGGGAATATCCGATGGGCCCGACCGGCGTGCAGACCTTCATGATCGACATCGGTCCGGACCGGGCCGTACGGGCAGTCCGCCAGGTGCTGACCGAGGAGTACTTCGCCAAGGTAGTCGCGGGAATGTCCCGCGAGGACGTGCGCCGGCTGCTCGGTCGGCCCAAGGAGGTCTGGTATTTTCCGGCGCGCGACGAAGAAGTGTGGACCTGGCGTTATCTCGAGGTGAATTACAGGTTCTTCAACGTTCTGTTCGATCGCGCCAGCGGCACGGTGAGAACCACCTTGCGTCTCGACGAAGTTTTCCTCCCGGGCGGAGGGCGGGGCAAGCGCTGAGCGCCCTCATGAGCGTTTTTCCTGCTCGTATTCCTTCATCGCCTCGCGGGCGAGCCTGAACGCCTCGACTCCCGCGGGCATCCCGCAGTACACCGCCACCTGAAGCAGGACCTCGCGGATTTCATCGCGGGTGCAGCCGTTGGTGAGCGCGCCCTTCACGTGGGTCTTAAACTCGTTCGGGCGGTTCAAGGC
>VBDE01000049.1:0-1876 GCA_005883665.1 Betaproteobacteria bacterium | reverse complement strand
GTCACCAGCTCCTGCATCGGCATGCCGAAATCATCGACAGTCTTGAGCTGGCGTTCGACGTATTCCGCGCCGAGCACTTCCTTGCGCACGGCGAGTCCCTTGTCCCACAGTTCTTTCGACATGGCGCTATCCTTTCGGTTGATTTGTGCGAGGCGGTCAGGCGAGCGTATGGTTCAACTCGCCGATCGTTTCGATCCACAGCCTGACGGCGTCAGCGGGTTTGAGGAAGCGGCCGCGTCCCATGCCCACGCCCGCCGGGGTCCCCGTGAGCACGAGGTCGCCCGGGTGAAGCGTCACGCGCGAGGACAGCATCGCGATCTGCTCAGCGGTATCGAAGATCAGTTTGCTCGTGTGGGAGTCCTGCATCAGCTCGCCGTTTACCCACAGCTTGATGCCGAGCTGATGGGGATCGCGAATGTCGCCGGCCGGAACGATCCAGGGCCCGAGCGGGCAGGAGCCGTCGAAGCACTTCTGGCTGACCCAGTCGTAATGGAAGGGCGAAGTCGGCGGGTTCTTGTCGCGCTTCATCGCGTCGCGCGCCGAGAGATCGTTCGCGATGGTGTAGCCGGCGACGCAGCCCAGGGCCTTCTCCACCGGCACGTTTTTCGCCGTCCTGCCGATCACCGCCGCCAGCTCGACTTCCCAGTCGACCTTCTGCGAGTACTCCGGGAGCTTCACTTTCGAGCCGGGCCCGACCACCGAGCTCCTCGAGGTCTTGACGAAGTGCCAGGGCTTCTCGCCAAGGTCCTTCATCGTGGGTCCCGGCTCCTTGCCCTGCGCGCGCGCCATCTCGGCCATGTGATCGGTGTAGTTGGCGCCCGCGCAATAGATATTGCCCGGATAGAGCACCGGCGCGAGCAGCTTCGCGCGCTTGAGCGGCAAGCCTTTCGCCTTGCTCTTTCCCGCCGCGATGCGCTTCGCGCCGGCGGCGAAGGCGCGATGCGCCCTGTCCCAGTCCTCGAGCGCGCCGAGGACCGAAGACCACGCCGGCTGCCCGGCGAGGCGGGCCGCGTCGTAGATTTGCTCGCCCACGAGAATTCCGGCGCGCGCCTCCCGCCCGGATTGATAGCTCAGCAACTTGTAGCTCATTCGCTCCCCTTTTCCGCTCTACGAAAAAGCGCGTTTCATGCGCTTGATCCAGTCCTCGAACGCGACCATCTGGTCGGTGAGGAATTTGCGCGTCGTCTCATCGGTCAGCTTTCCGTCCGCGAACTTGCTCGCCGACATGCCGATGAAGACTTCGGGCTTCATCAGCCAGTGCACGCCGAGCCCGGAGAGGATGCGGCGCAGGTCGTACTGCCCCCTCGCTCCGCCGACCGGCCCGCCCGTGGCGCTGAAGAGCGCCGCGGGCTTGTTGTTGAACGGCTGCGGCTGGAACCGCGACATCCAGTCGATCGCGTTCTTGAGCGGCGCACCGACCGACCAGTTGTACTCCGGCGATGCGAAGAGCAGCGCGTCCGCTGCCAGGATCTCCTCGCGCAGCTTCGTCGCCGGAGCCGGAAACCCTTTCTCCTGGACGTCGAAGTTGTAGATCGGAAGCTCGGCGATGCTCGTGATCCGGAGCTTGAGTCCGGGCGGCATCAGCTCGCCCGCCGTCCTGAGAGCGATCATGTTGTAGGACTTCTGCCTGAGGCTCCCGCAGATGCCGAGTACCTGAAAGTGAGCGGGTGTATTCACGTTTTCTCTTGTCAGCTGAAAATCGGGCTCGCTTCCGGTCAGCGTTTCATCGCCGCGTCGTAGAAGCTCGGATCATAGTAAGGAGAAGGATCGCTCAGGGACTTGCGCGGCTGCCCGTACTTCGAGCGCAGCGCAAGCACCGTCTTGACGCCTTCCATGTCGATTTTCGCTTTCCTCTGGAATCCTTCGGTCGACCCGA
>VBDE01000092.1 GCA_005883665.1 Betaproteobacteria bacterium | reverse complement strand
CGCTGCGAAAGCCCGTCGCGCGGGCGAGCGTCGAGTTGTTCTTCGACAACAGCCTCGGGAGGGCGGCGGGCCAATGGTCCCAGTACGCCGAGATCTCGGTGAAGCGCGTCCTCCAGCGGGACGGCGAATCCTCCTATTTCATCAACAATACCCATGTACGCCGCCGCGACGTGCAGGACATTTTTCTCGGCACGGGCCTGGGCCCGCGTGCCTACGCCATCATCGAGCAGGGAATGATCTCGCGCATCATCGAGGCAAGACCCGAGGAGCTGCGCGTGTTTCTCGAGGAAGCGGCGGGAGTGTCCAAGTACAAGGAGCGGCGGCGCGAAACCGAGCATCGGCTTGCCGACACCCGCGACAACCTCGCACGCCTCGCCGACATCCGCCAGGAACTCGGCTCACAGATCGAGCGGCTGGAAAAGCAGGCCGAGGTGGCTCGGCGGTACAACGAGCTCTCGACCGATCGGGCGCAAAAACAGAATCTGCTATGGCTCCTGCGCCGCAACGATGCGGAGGCCGAGGCGCAGCGCCATGCGCGCGAAATCGAGCACAGCGCGACTGAACTCGAATCCGAGACCGCGCGGCTGCGCGAGGTCGAGCGCGATCTCGAGCAGGCGCGGGCAGAGCACTACGCTTCGGGGGACGCACTGAGCGCAGCGCAAGGGGAGCTCTACGGCGTCAACGCCGACGTCTCCCGCCTTGAAACCGAAATACGCTTCGTAGCCGATACGCGGCAGCGTCTCGACGCGCAGCTTGCGCAACTTCGCGCGCAGCGCGACGCCGGGCGGCAGAGCGAGGTCGAGCAGGGCGACGCGCGCCTGGCCTGGGAGGCGCGCCTCGGGGAGTCGCGAGAAGCTTTGGAGCAAGCCAGGCGCAAACACGCCGAGGAGCAGGTCAAGCTGCCGCAAACGGAGCATGCGGCCCGCCTGCTCCAGGGACGGATCGCGGGCGAACGCGAGCGCATCGCTCAGGCCGAGCAGGCGTTCCAGGTGGAACAGACGCACCTCGAACATGCGGGCAAGACGCTGCAAGGACTGGAGCAGCGCGAGGAAAGATTGCTCGCCGAGCGGGCCGAGTTGGTTGCACCCGATGCGCAGTTGCTGGTGCGCTTGACGCAGGAGCTGGCGCAAAGCACTGCCGAGCTTTCGCGCCAGGAAGCGCTGCTCGCCGAGCTCGAAGCGGCGCGGGAGGCCCTGGACCGGCAGCGCCGCACGTGCGTCGACAGTTTGCAGATGCTCGAGCGCGAGTTTTCGGCCCTGGAGGGCAAGTTGCTCACGCTCCAGAAAATCCAGAACCTAGTCGAAGAGAACAGCAAGATCCAGGATTGGATCGGTCGGCATCAGCTTGCGTCAAAGCCGCGGTTGTGGCAGAAAATTCGCGTCAAGGCCGGGTGGGAAGCGGCGGTGGAATCGGCTTTAGGCGAGCGCCTGCATGCAATGGAGATGTCCGACCCTGAGTTGTTGCAGCGCCTGCTCGATGACCCGCCTCCTGCAAGGGTCAGCGCCTTTCTCCCCGGAACCAATGCAAAGCTGTCCCTTGAGCGGGGACTAAAACCGCTTGCCGACTACGTCGAAGCCGTTGAACCCGCGGTAAGCGGTGTCATCGCGGCCTGGCTTGCACCCTACTACGTCGTGGAGGGCGTTCCGCGGTTGATGACCCGCTTGGGATTGTCGCCCCAGGCAGTGCTGATCAATCGCGAGGGCCACCAGTTCAGCCGCTTCGGCGCGAAATCGAAGCCTTGGAGGGGGAGGCGCGCGGGCATGGGGATTCGATCGAGAAAAGGCGCGCGGAACTCTCCGGGCTGGAGCTTTCGCTCGCCGAGCACGACGAAGGCCTCGCCAAGCTGCGGGTGGCGGGGACGGCGCTCAAACAGCGCCATCACGAGCGTCAACTTGAGAATCTGAAGCTGACTCAGGGCCAGGAGCGGTACGAGGAGCGGAGCCGGCAGATCGACGCAGAGCTCGGTGAAATCCAGGCGCAGCAGGCCCAGGAACGCGCCACCCAGGCGGCTGCAGAAGCCGGCTTAGAGCGGCACCAGAGCGAGATCGATGCGCTCTACCGCAAGCTGGAATCGACTCGGGAGGAGGAGGACGCGGCAGGGCGCAAGCTGGAGGCGCAGCGTCAAGCCGTGTTGCAGGCGGAGCGCGAAGTTCAGGAAGCGGGCTATCTTGAGAAGGATTGTATAAGTAAAATCAGTGAAATAGACAGATCATCTAAAGTATTACTAGAGCACGTGCACAACGCCGATCGAAGCCTTGAACAGCTCCAGGCTGAGCTGGCCGGCGTGGACGACCAGGTGTTGCGGACCCAGCTTCAACGCGGTCTGGCGACGCGGCTGGCCCGGGAGCAATCCCTGGCGGCAGCACGGAGCCGCCAGGAAGAAATCGCCAGCGCGTTGCGCTCCTCCGAAGAGGCGCGACTTGCCCGTGAGCAGAAGCTCCAGCCGCTGCGCGATCGCATCGCGGACCTGAGGCTGAAAGAGCAGGCGGCGCGAATTGCGTGCGAGCAGTTTGCGCAGCAGCTTCGCGAGGCGGGCGCGGACGAAGCTGCGTTGGCGGCAGCAATGAAAGAAGGCCAGAAGGCCGCGTCGCTGCAGGGCGAGATCACGCGCCTCACCAATTTGATCGCCGAGCTTGGAGCGATCAACATGGCGGCGCTGGAGGAACTCACCGCGAACCAGGAACGCAAGCGGTTTCTCGACGCCCAGGCGGCCGACCTCGCCGCCGCGCTGGAGACCCTCGAGAACGCCATCCGCCGTATCGACCGCGAAACGCGGGCGCTGCTGCAAACCACGTTCGACACGGTGAATCGCGGGTTTGGCGAGATGTTTCCGGCCCTCTTTGGCGGGGGCGAGGCCCAGCTCATCATGACGGGCGAGGAAATTCTCGATTGCGGTGTGCAAGTCATGGGGCGTCCCCCCGGAAAAAAGAACACCACCATCCACCTGCTCTCGGGCGGGGAGAAGGCGCTCGCCGCGATTGCCCTGGTGTTTTCCTTTTTTCAGCTCAACCCCGCGCCGTTCTGCCTGCTCGACGAGGTCGACGCGCCGCTCGATGACGCCAACACCGAACGCTTCTGCGATCTGGTCGAGAAAATGTCGCAGCAGACCCAGTTCCTGTTCATCAGCCACAACAAGATCACCATGGAGATGGCGCACCAGCTGATCGGCGTCACCATGCAGGAGCGAGGCGTGTCGAGGGTCGTGGCGGTGGACATCGAGGAAGCATTGAAGCTGCGGGAAGAACCCGCCGTCGCCTGATCATGAGCGAACTTCAGGTCGGCCTCCTGGGCGTCGGCGCCGTGGTCGTCGCAGCCGTGTTTCTCTACAACAAGTGGCAGGAACGACGATACCGGCGCGAGGCCGAGGCGGGATTTGCCTCGCAGCGTGAAGACGTGCTGATGCGCTCGGGCGGTGGCGCCGGCCAAGAGAGCGCGCTGACCTCGCCAGGGTCGGAGCGGTTCGGACCCGTGCTCGTATCTTTCGAGGCGGAACAGGAAGGCGCCGGGGCTTCGAGGCCGGGACTGTCCGAGTTTCTGGACTTCATCGTTCCGATTGAAACCCCGGAGGAAGTTTCCGGATCAGCCTTGATCGGGGCGGCTGCCGCTGCGCTCGAGCGCTGCTCGAAATCGATCTGTTGGGAGGGCTTCGATGAGACGGCGGCCTCTTGGGAACCGCTCGATCCCGATCGCAGCTATTCGCGGCTGCGCTCGGGCCTGCAGCTGGTGGACCGCCGGGGTGTCGCGGATGAGGAGGAGCTGTCCGAGTTCGGAGTCGCGATAGAGAGAGCTGCCGCGTCGGTCGGAGCTCTTGCGACCGTTCCCGACGCGGCGTCCACTTTGGCCAAGGCAAGGGAGCTCGATCGCTTTTGCGGAGAGGTCGACATCCGGGTTGCCGTCCATATCATGAGCGATACCGCCCCGCTCACGGGGGCTCGGCTCGCCGGACTTGCGGAAGCGGCGGGTTTCCGGCTTGACGAACCGGACGGCAAGTTCAGGCTCCGGGACGAGGCCGGGCGGGTCATTTGCGCGCTCGCCAATTTCGAGCCGACCCCCCTTAACGTCGACGGTTTGAGCGCCCTTTCGACGCGCGGAGTAACGCTCGAGCTCGATGTCCCGCGGGCCCCGCACGGAGCCTTCGCCCGATTCCGCGATTCCGCGCGGATGTTTGCGCGGGAGCTGAAAGCGCGCATTGTCGACGACAATCGCGAGCCCCTGGGGCCCGCCGCGTTCGAAGCGATCGGGACCCAGCTTCAGGTCGTACACGGGAGCATGGAGGCGCGCGGCATCACGCCCGGCGGCGCGCTCGCGCTGCGGCTTTTTTCCTGATGGCCGTCGCGGAGAAGGCGCGCCGACGCGCGGAGACGCTTCGCCGCGACATCGAGGCCCACAACTACCGCTACTACGTGCTTGATGCGCCGACCATCCCGGATGCAGAGTACGATAAGTTGTTCGGGGAGCTGGTTGAACTGGAGAGGGCCCATCCCGAGCTTCTCACGCCGGATTCACCGACCCAACGGGTCGGTGGCATGCCGCTCGAGGAGTTCCCGCAAGTTACCCATCGCACGCCTATGCTTTCCCTCAACAACGCCTTTAGCGACGATGACGTGATCGGGTTCGATCGTCGAGCTCGCGAGGGGCTGGGCAAAGACGAGATCGAATACGCGGCGGAGCCGAAATTCGACGGGCTCGCGATCAGCCTCTTATACGATAGTGGGCGCTTTGTGCAGGGGGCGACCCGAGGTGACGGGTACACCGGGGAAGATGTGACGGCGAATCTGAGAACGGTTCGCTCGATCCTGCTCAAGCTGCGCGGCGCACGGCCGCCCGCGTCGATCGAGGTACGCGGGGAGATCATCATGTACAAGGCGGATTTCGAACGGCTGAACGTGCGTCACCGCGAGCGCGGAGAAAAGGAGTTCGCCAATCCCCGCAACGCCGCCGCAGGAAGCCTCCGGCAGCTCGATCCGAAACTGACCGCCCAGCGCCCGCTGCGTTTTTTCGCTTACGGCCTGGGCGACGCCGGCGGCACGACGTTCCAGCGCCACAGCGAAGTTCTGGATTGGATCGCGGACCAGGGCTTGCCCGTGTCTGCGGAGCGCGCCACGGTGAGGGGCCTGCCCGGACTGCTCGGTTTCCACAGGAGTATGGGCGAAAAGCGGGATAAGCTGCGCTACGCGATCGACGGGGTGGTCTACAAGGTCAACCGCATCGACTATCAGCAGTTGCTCGGTTTCGTGGCGCGAGCGCCGCGGTTCGCGGTAGCGCATAAGTATGCACCCGAAGAAGCGCTGACCGAGGTAATCGATATCGAAGTGCAGGTCGGACGGACCGGAGCATTGACGCCGGTGGCGCGGCTGAAACCCGTGAGCGTCGGCGGTGTCACGGTCACGAACGCCACGCTCCACAACGAAGACGAAGTGCGCAGAAAGGATGTCTGGCGCGGGGACACCGTGATAGTGCGACGGGCGGGGGATGTGATTCCGGAAGTGGTGAGCGTCTCCAAGGCCGGTCCCCGGGCGCCGTCCGATCGATTCGAAATGCCGGCTAGGTGCCCGGTCTGCGGCTCCGAGGTCGTGCGCCTGGAGGGCGAGGCCGCGGCGCGCTGCACCGGGGGACTGTTTTGCCGGGCTCAGCGCAAACAAGCTTTGCTGCATTTCGCCTCGAGACGGGCGATGGATATCGAAGGTCTGGGCGAAAAGCTCGTCGATCAGCTGGTTGACTTGGAAATCGTGCGAACGCCTGCGGACATCTATCGGCTCGACCCAGGCACGCTCGCCGCACTTGAAAGAATGGGCGAGAAGTCGGCGCAGAACGTCATCGCGGCCATCGGGAAATCAAAGACCCCGACTCTTGCCCGCTTCGTTTATGCGCTGGGAATTCCGGGGGTCGGAGAAGAAGTCGCCAGGATTCTTGCGAAACACTTTGTCGGGCTGGAGGCGTTGCTCCACGCCGACTGGGCCGACATCGCGGAAAGGAAAAAAGGAGTCCAGAAGGAGAACGCG
>VBDE01000091.1:1159-8457 GCA_005883665.1 Betaproteobacteria bacterium | reverse complement strand
GCGCTGCGCGATTGATGATCGCGCCGGCCCGCCGCGCGGCCCTGACCGCGATTCCGAGCATCGGGTGCATTCTTTCGTCCGGGATTTCAAAAGAGCGGTGCCGCCGAACGCGGGATTCTAGTATGAAAGCCGGCGGCCCGCTGTCTCGAATCCGCGTCGTTCTACTGCGGCCTTCGCATCCCGGCAATATCGGCGCCGCGGCGCGCGCCATGAAAACCATGGGCATCACGCAGCTCCGCCTGGTGCGGCCGAAGTGCTTTCCCCATCCGGAGGCGCGGGCCATGGCCTCCGGCGCGGCGGATGTCCTCGAGTCCGCACGCGCGTGCGCGAGTCTGGAGGAGGCCCTCGCCGGAACGACGTACTCCGTGGCTTTGAGCGCGCGTGCACGCGGGCTGTCGCATTCGTTGCTCGATGCGCGCGCCGCGGCGCGCGAGCTCTTGAGCGCGGCACGAGGGGAAGAGGTCGCAATCGTCTTCGGCAACGAAACCGTCGGCCTCTCGAACAAGGAAATCATGCGGTGCAGCGCCCTTGCGCGCATTCCCGCCAATCCGGAATACGCTTCCTTGAATCTCGCCCAAGCGGTGCAGGTGGTCGCCTACGAGTTGCGCATGGCCGCGCTCGAGCCGCCCGCCCTACCCGTGAAGAAGGGGTACGCGACCCACGAGCAGATCGAGAAACTCTTTGCGCATCTCGAGCGCAGCCTGTACGCGAGCGGCTATCTGCACCCGCGGCACCCTCGCAAGCTCATGGATCGCTTGCGGCGCCTCTTCGCGAAGGCGCGGCTGGAGACAGTGGAGGTCAACATTCTGCGGGGCATGCTCGCGGCCTGGGACGACAGGGGTGAACGCAGGAAATAGTTGACCAATTCACTAGGGTTTCCGATAATGCCCGGCATCGGTCTCTGGAATCCCGATGTTTACCCGAATTCGCGAAGACATAGCCTGCGTATTCGAACGCGACCCGGCGGCGCGTTCGACCTGGGAAGTCATCACCTGCTATCCCGGTTTTCACGCGCTCCTGATTCATCGTCTGGCGCACTGGCTGTGGCGCATTAGGACGCGCTGGCTCGCCCGCTTCGTGTCGCACGTCTCGCGTTTTCTCACCGGCATCGAGATTCATCCGGGCGCGAAAATCGGCCGCCGCGTGTTCATCGACCACGGCATGGGGGTGGTGATCGGCGAGACCGCAGAGCTGGGCGATGACTGCACTCTGTACCACGGCGTGACGCTCGGCGGGACTACGTGGAACAAAGGCAAGCGCCACCCGACGCTCAGGCAGGGGGTCGTCATCGGTGCGGGGGCGAAGGTGCTCGGGCCCATCGTCATCGGGGAGGGCGCGAAAATCGGTTCGAACGCCGTGGTCGTGAAAGACGTTCCCGCCGGCGCGACCGCGGTGGGGACCCCGGCGAGGATCATTCTCGACGAGCAGGATAAGACCCGCGAGGAGAAGGCGGCGAAGCTGGGATTCTCCGCCTACGCCGTGACTTCCAAGGCGCAGGATGACCCGTTGGCCAAGGCGGTGCAGGGCCTACTCGATCACAGCGTTGAGATGGATAAGCGTATCGAGTTGATTCTGAAGCAGATTGAAGACTTTCAGACGGAGCGCGAAGACAAGCAGCTTCGCCTGGGGCCCAAGGTGGTCAACAAATAGTTGATCAATTCCCTCGGGATTGAGTATACTTGAGCAAATTCATCGGGTATTCGGAGTCCCTTCAGGGTGCAACCATGAGACTGACGACCAAAGGACGATTCGCAGTGACCGCGATGCTGGACCTCGCCATGCACGGCGGCAAGGGTCCGGTGACGCTCGCCGGTATCAGCCAGCGGCAGAGCATCTCGCTCTCGTATCTGGAGCAACTCTTCGGCAAGTTGCGGCGCCACACGCTGGTCGACAGCGTTCGCGGGCCCGGCGGAGGCTACACGCTCGCGCGCGGTCTCGAAAGAGTGTCGGTCGCCGACATCATCACGGCGGTGGACGAGCCGCTGGACGCGACGCAGTGCGGCGGGAAGGAAAACTGCCACGACGAGCAGCGCTGCATGACCCATGACCTCTGGGCCAAGCTCAACGACAAGATGTACGAGTACCTGGATTCGGTAAAGCTCTCCGACCTCGTCGCGCAACAGGCGACGCGCAAGGAATCGGTGAGCGTGCTCCAGGATAAACGCGGCAAGGAAACCGCGGTGTCGGCCTGAGCGGGGCGCGCACGACATGAAATTTCCGATCTACCTCGACTATTCCGCGACCACGCCGGTGGACCCGCGCGTGGCACAGAAGATGATTCCCTTCCTCACCGAGCAGTTCGGCAATGCGGCGAGCCGGTCGCACGCTTTCGGCTGGGAGGCGGAAAAGGCGGTGGAGGAGGCGCGCGAGCACGTCGCGGCGCTCCTCAATGCCGATCCGAAAGAGATCATCTGGACTTCCGGCGCGACCGAAGGCAACAACCTCGCCATCAAAGGCGCGGCGAATTTCTACAAGGGCAAAGGCAAGCACATCGTCACGATGAAGACCGAGCACAAGGCGGTGCTCGACACGGTGCGCGAGCTCGAGCGCCAGGGGTTCGAAGCGACTTACCTCGATCCGGAGCAGAACGGGCTGCTCGACCTGGAAAAATTCAAGGCGGCCCTCCGCCCCGATACCGTCCTCGTGTCGGTGATGATGGTGAACAACGAGATCGGCGTGATCCAGCCGATCGCCGAGATCGGCGAGATCTGCCGCACGAAGGGCATCATCTTCCACTGCGACGCGGTGCAGGCCGCCGGAAAGATCCCGATCGACTTGCAAAAGCTGAAAGCGGATCTCCTGACGGTGACCGCGCACAAGGTGTACGGCCCGAAGGGCATCGGCGCGCTGTACGTGCGCAGGAAGCCGCGCGTGCGCATCGAGCCGCAGATCCACGGCGGCGGCCACGAGCGGGGCTTGCGCTCGGGGACGCTCCCGACCCACCAGATCGTCGGAATGGGCGAGGCGTTCCGCATCGCGAAGCTCGAGATGGCGGCGGAGAGCGAGCGCATCCGAAGCTTGCGCGACCGGCTGCTCGCCGGCTTCAAGGACATGGAAGAGGTGTACGTCAACGGCGACATGCAGCGGCGCATACCGGGAAACCTCAACGTCAGCTTCAACTTCGTCGAGGGCGAATCCCTGATCATGGGGATCAAGGAAGTGGCGGTGTCCTCGGGCTCAGCCTGCACTTCGGCGAGCCTCGAGCCCTCGTATGTTTTGCGGGCGCTCGGACGCTCGGACGAGCTCGCCCACAGCTCGATCCGCTTCACCATCGGCCGCTTCACCACCGAAGAGGAGATCGACTACGCCGTCAGGCTCCTGCGGGCCAAGATCGGCAAGCTGCGCGAGCTTTCCCCACTGTGGGAAATGTACAAAGAGGGCGTGGACTTGAATACCGTGCAGTGGGCGGCACATTGAGGATTAGCTGAACAGGCAAAACCTAGGAGCAACACCATGGCATACAGCGACAAGGTACTGGACCACTACGAGAACCCGCGCAACGTCGGTTCTTTCGACAAGGCCGACGATCACATCGGCACCGGCATGGTCGGCGCGCCGGCCTGCGGCGACGTGATGAAGCTGCAGATCCGGGTCAACGAGCAGGGCGTGATCGAAGACGCGCGCTTCAAGACCTACGGCTGCGGCTCGGCGATCGCGTCCTCTTCGCTCGTCACCGAATGGGTGAAGGGCAAGACGCTGGACCAGGCGGAGACGATCAGGAACACCCAGATCGCCGAGGAGCTGGCGCTGCCGCCGGTGAAGATCCACTGCTCGATCCTCGCCGAGGACGCGATCAAGGCGGCGATCGTCGATTACCGGAAGAAACACGGCCTCGCGCAGCCTGCGGAAAAGGAAGCCAAGGCGGCCTGAGAACCATGATCACTCTGACCGAACGCGCCGCGACTCACGTCTCCAATTTCCTCTCCAAACGAGGGAAGGGAGTGGGTTTGCGCCTGGGCGTGCGCACCTCGGGCTGTTCCGGCCTTGCCTACCGGATCGAATACGCCGACGCCGTCAACCCCGATGACCGGACCTTCGAGAGGCACCGAGCTCGACTTCACGCGCGAGGGCTTGAACGAGGGCTTCAAGTTCAACAATCCCAACGTGAAGGATGAGTGCGGCTGCGGCGAATCGTTCAACGTCTAGCGAGGCCCGGCCTCGCGGTGCCGAGAAAGGGGCGAATGCCCCTTTTTTTCTATCCCGGAAATCCGAAATGAACCTGAATCAGAACCACTTCGAGCTGTTCGGCCTGCCCGCGCGCTTCGCGGTCGACGCCGCGGCGCTCGAGGCGCGCTACCACGATCTGCAGCGCGAGGTGCATCCGGACCGCTTTGCCGCCGCGCCCGAGATCGAGCGTCGCGCCTCCATGCAGCTCGCGACGCGGGTGAACGAGGCCTATCAGATCTTGAAGTCTCCGTTGCGGCGGGCCGTGTACATCCTGCGATTGCGCGGCGTGGATCCGGAGTTCGAGACCAATACGGCGATGCCGCCTCAGTTCCTGATTGAACAGATGAGCTGGCGCGAGCGCATCGAAGAAGGATCCGAAGACCCCGAAGCCCTCGTTCGATTGCGAGGCGGCCTGCGCGAAGAGAGCGCGAAGATCTACGAAAAACTGCGGGGGCAGCTGGACGAAGGTGGGGATGACGAAGCCGCCTCTGGAACCACCCGCATGCTGATGTTCTACGAAAAGCTCGACGGCGAGATCGACGACAAGCTGGCGGAGCTCGAGACATGAGGCTCGAGGCCTGAAATGGCGCTGCTGCAGATTTCCGAGCCCGGCCAGTCGCCCGAACCGCACCGGCATCGTCCCGCGGTGGGCATCGACCTCGGCACCACCAATTCGCTGGTGGCCGCGGTGAGAAACGGTATTGCCGTGGTGCTCAACGACCATGACGGCCACGCGCTGCTGCCGTCGATCGTGCGCTATCTGCGCGATGGAGGGGTCGCCGTCGGGCGGGAGGCCGAGGCGGAGCAGGCGCGTGACCCGAGAAACACCATCGTATCGGTGAAACGCTTCATGGGGCGCGGCCTGAAGGACGTCACGCATGCCGAGAACAGCCCCTACGATTTCCTGGATTCGCCCGGCATGGTGCAGATCCGCACCGTCGCCGGCGTGAAAAGCCCGGTGGAAATCTCGGCGGAGATCCTCAAGGTGCTGCGCGCCCGGGCCGAGGAGAGCCTGGTCGGGAAAGCGGGCGGCGAGCTCGCCGGCGCCGTCATCACGGTCCCCGCGTACTTCGACGACGCACAGCGGCAGGCCACGAAGGACGCGGGAAAGCTCGCGGGCCTGAACGTGCTGCGGCTATTGAACGAACCGACCGCGGCGGCGATCGCCTACGGCCTGGACAATGCCGCCGAAGGCATTTACGCCGTCTACGATCTCGGCGGCGGCACTTTCGACATTTCGATCCTGAAGCTCTCGAAGGGCGTGTTCGAGGTGATGGCGACCAACGGCGACGTGGAGCGCGCAAGGCTCGCGCCGCTTTCGGCGGAGGACACGCGAGTTCTACTCACCCAATCGCGCGCCGCCAAGGAGTTCCTTACGGCCCATACGGAGGCGCGCGTCCTGGCGACGCTCGCGAGCGGTGAGACGGTGGACGTCAGCGTCACGCAGAAGGAATTCCAGGAAATGACCCGGCCCCTCGTCGCGAAGACCCTGGGGCCCACGCGCAAGGCGCTGCGCGACGCGCGGCTGGAATGGAGCGAGGTCAGGGGCGTGGTGATGGTCGGCGGCGCGACTCGCATGCCGCACGTGCAGCGGATGGTCGCCGAGCTTTTCGGCCAGGCGCCGCTCAACAATCTCGATCCGGACAAAGTCGTCGCGCTCGGCGCCGCGATCCAGGCGAACGTGCTCGCCGGCAACAAGGCTTCGGGGGACGACTGGCTGCTGCTCGACGTCATCCCGCTTTCGCTCGGCATCGAGACCATGGGCGGCCTCGCCGAAAGGGTCATCCCGCGCAATTCCACGATCCCCGTGGCGCGCGCGCAGGAATTCACCACCTACAAGGACGGCCAGACCGCGATGAGCATCCACGTGGTGCAGGGCGAGCGCGAGCTCGTGTCCGACTGCCGCTCGCTCGCGAGGTTCGAGCTGCGCGGAATTCCTCCCATGGTCGCCGGCGCCGCGCGCATCCGCGTCACCTTCCAGGTGGACGCCGACGGCCTGCTCTCCGTCTCGGCGTGCGAGGCCACCACAGGCGTCGAGGCGGCGATCGCGGTCAAGCCTTCCTATGGGCTCACCGACGAGCAGATCACGCAGATGCTCAGGGACTCGTTCGACCACGCCAAGGATGACGTGCATGTGCGTGCGCTCAGGGAACAGCGGGTCGAGGGCGAACGCATGCTCGAGGCGACGGAGGCCGCGCTGCGCGAGGACGCCGACCTGCTCTCGAAGGAAGAATCCGCCGCGCTGCGTGCGGAGCTCGACGCGCTGCGCAAGACGCTCGCCTGCACCGATCATCGCACGATCAAGTCGGGAATCGAACGCGTCAACCGCGCGTCCGAAGCCTTTGCCGGCCGGCGCATGGACCGCTCCATCAAGAGGGCGCTGGCGGGCAGGAAGGTCGAGAGCCTCTAGCCCGATGCCCCGGATCATCGTCCTCCCGCACGAAGAGCTGTGTCCCGGCGGCGCCGTCATCGAGGCCAAGACGGGCGAGTCCATCTGCGACAACCTGCTGCAGAACGGCGTCGAGATCGAGCACGCCTGCGAAAAATCCTGCGCCTGCACCACCTGTCACGTGGTCGTTCGCGAGGGCTTCGAGACGCTGGCTCCTTCCGAGGAAGATGAGGACGACCTGCTCGACAAGGCCTGGGGGCTGGAGCCGAATTCGAGGCTGTCCTGCCAGGCAATCGTCAAGGACAGCGAGCTCACCATCGAGATCCCGAAATACACCATCAACATGGTGAAAGAGATCAAGTAGAGGTGGCCATGAAATGGACCGACACCCTCGAAATCGCCATCGCGCTCTCGGAGAAGTATCCCGACATTGACCCGCTGACCGTGCGTTTCACCGACCTGTTCGAGTGGGTGCAGGAGCTCGACGAGTTCGACGACGACCCGAAGCACTGCGGCGAGAAGATCCTTGAGGCGATCCAGATGGCGTGGATCGACGAGGTGAAGTAAGGTCTTTCTTCTCCGGATCCATCGGCTTACGCCTTCGATTCGGCGAGCAGTTTCTCGAAGCGCCGGTCGGGGCACAGCCAGATCGCGGCCACCAGCACGTACAGGCCGCCCGACATCCACGGCTGCACGAAGGCGAGCGGAATCGCGGCGACGTAAATGACGATCGAGATCTTCC
>VBDE01000091.1:0-1104 GCA_005883665.1 Betaproteobacteria bacterium | reverse complement strand
CGCCGAGCAACACGATCCCGTACGCCGCGACCGTTACCGCAGCGAAGTGATTCTCGTCCATCCAGCCCATGACGAAGGGCACGAGCGACAGCCAGAAGAGCAGGTGCAGGTTTGCCCAAAGCGTCGCGCCGTTCACGTGATGGACCGCATGGAACATGTGGTGGTGGTTGTTCCAGTAAATGCCGGTGAACACGAAGCTCAGCACGTAGCTGAGGAACACCGGGATGAGCGGCACGAGCGCCTCGGGGTCGGCATCGTGCGGAACCTTCAGCTCCAGCACCATGATCGTGATGATGACCGCGATCACGCCGTCGGTGAAGGCTTCCAGACGTCCCTTCGTCATGCGTCGCTCTACGGAATTGGCCGCTGCGGAGTATGTGCCCGGCTCGTCCGCCGTGCAAGCCGGGCAGCCTCTTGGTGATAGCATTCGTGATGCGTCTTCATCGACGAATGGAGAGGTTGCCGCGATGCCTGCTGCATGCACGCATTTGAATTTCGTGAAGACGGACACGCCCAACACCGAAGGCTGCGAGGAATGCCTCGCTGCGGGAGACACCTGGGTGCATCTTCGCCTTTGCCGGGCGTGCGGGCATGTCGGCTGCTGCGACGACTCGAAGAACAAGCACGCCACCAAGCATTTCCGCAAGACCGGGCATCCGATCATCACCTCGCTCGAGCCGGGGGAGGGCTGGAGCTGGTGCTACGCAGACGAGCTCGGCTTGGAGCTTGAATGAGCGGGGAGACCGGGGGCATTCTGTGGCGCCGGCGCACAGTCGGCGTATGATTTTCGACCCAAGCTTGCACGGAGCGGGACGCATCGCGTCCTGCCCGAGTGACTAGTTCGTTTCTACAGGGGAGATCGACATGTTCGGATTGACACCGCTAGGCGTGATTCACACCGCGATCAGCTTGATTGCCGTGGCCGCCGGACTCATCGCCTTGATACGCGACAAGGAAATTTCTCCGAGGAACATGCTCGGGAAGACCTACGTGATCACCACCGTCATCACCTGCCTGACCGGCTTCGGGATCTTCCAGCACGGCGGCTTCGGAAAGCCCCATACGCTGGGAATCATCACGCTCATCGTGCTGGCAGTCGCGTAC
>VBDE01000090.1:2299-6454 GCA_005883665.1 Betaproteobacteria bacterium | reverse complement strand
GCCCCGGATGCTCGTGCGGGCGATGCGCAAGTTCCGCAAGCCGGGCCCGAGGCTGCATTTCGTTTCCAACATCGATCCGGCCGACCTCGAGGCGGCCCTCGCGGGCCTGACCCCCGCAACGACTTTTTTCATCGTCGCATCGAAGACGTTCACGACCACCGAGACCCTGGCCAATGCGGCCCGCGCTCGCGCCTGGCTCGAGGCGGCGCTGGGAAAATCGACCGGGCTCTCGCGCCATTTCGCCGCGGTCACCGCAAACGCCGCCGGCGCCGAGGCGCTCGGCGTTGCCCCCGAGCGCGTGTTTCCGATGTGGGACTGGGTCGGCGGGCGCTATTCGATCTGGTCCCCGGTGGGTTTGCCGGTCGCGCTGGCGGCCGGAATGAGCGCTTTCGAAGAGCTGCTTGAGGGCGCGCGAGGAATGGACGCCCATTTCCTCAACGAGCCGCTCGAGCGCAACATGCCGGTGGTGCTGGCCCTGCTCGAGATCTGGTACGTGAATTTCTTCGGCGCCCAGACCCGCGCCGTGATCCCCTACAGCGAGGATCTGCGCGATTTGCCGGCCTACCTTCAGCAGCTCGAGATGGAATCGAACGGGAAGCGCGTGGATCGCGACGGGAACGAAGTCGATTACGCCACGGCTCCCGTCGTCTGGGGCGCGTCGGGGACACCCAGCCAGCATTCCTTTCATCAGCTGCTGCATCAAGGGACCCATTTCGTCCCGGTGGATTTCATCGTGATCCGGCGCAATGGGGAGTCGTCCACCGAGCAGGCGGCGCTCGCGGCCAACGCGCTCGCCCAGGGCGCGGCCCTCGCCTTCGGCAACCCCGCTTCAGAAAGACACAAGGCCCTCCCCGGCAATCGCCCTTCGAGCACCTTGCTTCTCGATCGCCTCACCCCGCGCGCGCTCGGCGCGCTCATTGCGCTCTTTGAGCACAAGGTGTTCGTCGAGGGCGTTGTCTGGAACCTGAACAGTTTCGACCAATGGGGGGTGGAGCACGGCAAGAACCTCGCCCGCACGCTGCTGCCGAGGCTGCTCGAGGGCGGAGACACAGCCGGACTCGACTCCTCCACGCGGAGCCTGCTCGCGCGCCTGCGAAAACGCGATTGACTCGGGCCGCGGCGGGACTTACGCTGATGCAAACGGAGATCATCATGAACGAAGACAGCTTCAACCTCAGCATCCGAAAATTCCTGAAGATGGTCGGGGTGAGTTCCCAAAGGGAGATCGAGCAGGCAGTGGCCAAAGCGCGCGCGGGGGCCGCAATCAAGGGAAACGAGAAGTTCCCCGCCTCGGTCACGCTCGATGTCCCCGGCGTCAAGCTCTCGGTACGGTTCGACGGCAAGATCGAACTGGAATAGGCGCGAGGAAGTGTCTTGAATAAACCCCGCGAGTTCGACGCCGCGCTGCTCGAGGAGATGCGGGCGCTGCTCGGCGATCGCGTCACGACCTCGCGGGGCGTGCGCGAGCATCACGGCAAGGATGAGTCGTACTTTCCGTACGCGCCGCCCGATGCCGTGGTATTTCCCGAATCCACCCGGGAGGTGCGCGACATCGTCGATCTCTGCCGGCGCCACAAGACGCCAATGATCCCCTACGGCGTCGGCACCTCGCTCGAAGGCCACGTGCTCGCCATCCACGGCGGGGTGTGCATCGATCTTTCACGCATGAACAAGGTCATCACCGTGCACGAGGCCGACATGGACGCGGTGGTCCAGGCGGGCGTGACGCGGAAGCAATTGAACGAACACATCCGGCATACGGGTCTTTTCTTCCCAATCGATCCCGGAGCGGATGCGACGCTGGGCGGCATGGCCGCGACGCGCGCATCGGGCACGAACGCCGTGCGCTACGGCACCATGCGCGAGAACGTGCTCGCGCTGACAGTCGTGCTCGCCGATGGCCGCGTCATCACGACTTCGCGCCGTTCGCGAAAATCCGCCGCGGGCTACGAGCTGACGCGGCTGTTCGTGGGGTCGGAGGGGACGCTCGGAATCATCACCGAGATCACCGTGCGCCTCTACGCCGTTCCCGAGGCCATGTCCGCGGCCACCTGCTCCTTTCCCGACATCGCCGGCGCAGTGGACACGGTGATCCAAACCCTGCAGGCCGGGGTTCCGATCGCGCGCAGCGAAGCGCTATGCGCGACGACCATGAAGGCCATCAACGCCTACTCGAAGACGGCTTACCGAGAGCAGCCGGCGCTGTTCCTCGAATTCCACGGCACCCAGGCGGGCGTCGAGGAGCAGGCGAAGCTGGTGCAGGACATCGCGCACGAGAACGGCGGCATGGACTTCGAGTGGACGACGAAAGCCGAAGACCGCAACCGGCTCTGGACAGCGCGCCACCAGGCGTATTTCGCCTGCCTGCAACTGCGGCCCGGCTCGCGCGCGATTTCGACCGACGTGTGCGTTCCGATTTCGCGACTCACGGAGTGCATCGTCGAAACGTCGAAAGACATCTCCCGCGCTTCGATGCCGATCCCGCTCTTCGGCCATGTGGGCGACGGAAACTTCCACTGTGAAATTCTCATACTGCCCGGTGACGAGACCGAGTTGGCCGAAGCGCGGGCGTTCAACGAGCGCGTCGTGAACCGCGCGCTTGCCATGGAAGGCACCTGCACCGGCGAGCACGGCATCGGCTTCGGCAAGATGCGGTCTCTGAGGAAGGAGCTGGGAGAGGCGGTCGACCTCATGCAGAGCTTGAAGCGTGCCATCGACCCGGAAAACCTGATGAATCCCGGAAAGGTCGTTGCCCTTTCGGACTAAAGCTTCAGGAAGTTCTCGCGGTAGTACTTGAGTTCCTCGATCGACTCGTGGATGTCTGCGAGCGCCTCGTGCTTGCCTTGCTTGACGAGGCCCCTCGCGATATCGGGCTTCCAGCGCCGCGCCAGCTCCTTGAGCGTGCTGACGTCCAGGTTGCGATAGTGAAAATAAGCCTCGAGACGCGGCATGTAGCGCGCGAGGAAGCGCCGGTCCTGGCAAATCGAGTTGCCGCACATGGGCGAAGTCTTGCCGGGAACGTGTTGCGCAAGGAACGCGAGCAGTTGCTCCTCCGCCGCAGCTTCGGTCAGCACCGATGCCTTCACCTTCTCTATCAGTCCCGAGCGCGCGTGAGTGCTCTTGTTCCAGTCGTCCATGGCATCGAGGACCGCGTCGGGCTGGCGCACGACCAGAACCGGCGCTTCGGACAGTGCGTTCAGCTGCGAATCGGTCACGACGACGGCGATTTCGATGATGCGGTCCTTGTCCGGATCGAGGCCGGTCATTTCCATGTCCAACCAGACGAGGTTGTTCTGGTCCTGCGCCATGCCGCTTTCCGTGAGCCCCTGTGTAAAATGGTGATTGTCGCACAATCGACCTTCGCTCAATGCACGGGTTCACCGCTGTTTTTCTCGTCGCGCTCGGGTTGACCACTCTGGCGCGTCTTTGGCTTTCGCAGCGGCACATCCGGTACGTCCTTGCAAACCGCAATGCGGTCCCTGCGGAATTTTCAGCAAGCATTCCGCTCGCGGCGCATCAGAAGGCGGCCGACTACACGGCCGCTAAGACACGGCTTGGAGTGCTCGAGACGCTCGCCGCCGCCGCGCTGCTGCTCGGGTTCACCCTCGGCAGCGGCATGCAGTTTCTCTCCGATGCGTGGGAAAGGATATTCGAGGCGGGCGGGTACGCGCACGGCATCGCGCTGATTGTTTCGGTCGTGCTCGTCTCGAGCGCACTCGATCTGCCCTTCAGTCTTTACCGCACTTTCGTGATCGAGGCGCGCTTCGGGTTCAATCGCATGAGCCTCGCATTGTTCATCGCCGATCTGGCCAAGCTCGCCGCGATCGGCGCGCTCATCGGGATCCCGCTCGCCTTCGTTGTGCTGTGGCTCATGGCGAGGATGGGCGAAAGCTGGTGGTTCTACGTGTGGCTGACCTGGGTGGCATTCAACCTCGTCGTCGCCACGATTTACCCGACGCTCATCGCGCCGTTGTTCAACAAGTTCTCGCCGCTCGAGGACGCGGATTTGCGCAGCCGAATCGAATCCCTGCTTGCCAAATGCGGATTTCGAGCGCGAGGTCTTTTCGTGATGGATAACTCGAGGCGCTCGAGCCACGGCAACGCCTATTTCACCGGGTTTGGTGCGGCCAAGCGCATCGTGCTCTTCGACACTCT
>VBDE01000090.1:0-2182 GCA_005883665.1 Betaproteobacteria bacterium | reverse complement strand
TGGTTCTACGCGGCGCTGGGCGTGCGCTCCCGGAGCACGGCGATGGCGCTCGTGCTGTTTTTCATGGTCGTACCGGCATTCACCTTTTTGTTGCAGCCGCTCGCAAGTTGGTATTCGCGCCTGCACGAATTCGAAGCTGACGCCTACGCGGCAAGAGTTGCCGACCCCCGCGACCTCGCGCGCGCCCTGGTCAAGCTCTATAAGGACAATGCGACGACCTTGGCGCCGGATCCCTTGCATTCGGCTTTCTACGATTCTCACCCCCCGGCGGTGCTGCGCATCGCGCGGCTGCAAACTCAACGGTCCTAGGAGGCGACACATGTCGACGCTCGCAGGAAGGAAATGCAGACCCCTCCCCGCCGGGACGCCGGCCCTCTCGCGCGCGCGAATCGATGCGTTGCTCACGGAGGTGCCCGGCTGGACGTACGACGGGAAGGTCATCGCGAAGAGCTGGTCGTTCAAGAACTATTACGAGACCCTTGCGTTCGTGAACGCGGTCGCCTGGCTCGTGCATCGCGAGGACCATCACCCGGACATGAGCGTCGGCTACAATCGCTGCCGGGTGGAATTCAGCACGCATTCGATCGGTGGAATCTCCGAGAACGATTTTATCTGCGCGGCAAAAATCGAGGCGCTAGCGTCGATTTGATCCCGCTCCCGCGGAGCGCTAGGTCGATGCGCCGGCAAGCGCAATCAGGAGCAGTACAAGCAGCCACACGTATCGGCCGGGTCGCCTAGGCCCAGCTCCGGGCGTTCGA
The DNA here is from genome assembly GCA_005883665.1 of Betaproteobacteria bacterium. Taxonomy (GTDB): domain Bacteria; phylum Pseudomonadota; class Gammaproteobacteria; order Burkholderiales; family SG8-39; genus VBDM01. The sequence goes on along the minus strand of VBDE01000090.1, from coordinate 1,424 downwards.
CGACTGCTCCTCCCGCGAGGATCGGCATCCCGAGCCTCACCCCGATCGCCCCGGCGCCGCTCGCAAGGACGATCCCGAGCGCGGGATCCGGCCAATTTGCGGCCTGCGTGCGCCAGCAGTACACCGCATCCTCGAAGTCGCCCACCACGGCGAAGGCGGCCGCGGTGAAACGCACCGGCAGCCAGTCGAGTGCGGCGAACGCGCGGCGCGCAAAACGGCTGAAGCGCTCCAGCTCCGGCGAGGTCTTGACGCCCCAGCGGCCGTTTAGGAACATCGAAAGTCGATACAAAATCGCCCCAGTCGGCCCGGGCAGGAGAACGAACCAGAAAACCACCGCGAAGACGTAGCGGTGCGACGCGACCAGAGCCTCTTCGATGGCCAGGCGCGCAATCGCCTCGCGGTCCAGATCGGCGCAGCTCGCCTCGCGCCAGGCCGAGAGGGCGTCACGCGCCTTTACGAGATCGTTATCCTTGAGGGCGAGATGAACTGCGGTGAAATAGTGGCTGCGCTGACGAAATCCCATCGTGAGATAGAGCGCAACGACGTTGAGCACGAGCGCGAGGAGAGGGTGTGCGCCATACGCCGCCGTGTAGACGAGCCAGGCCCCGAGCACTGCAGGCAATACCGCAATGACCCAGGCGATGGCGCCTTGCCGAGTTTCGCCGGCATTGAAAAGCCCCTCGAGAAATGTCGCATAACGCGCCAGGAGTGCGTACAAATAGCGGCGGTCGGCGAGCGGACGCCACTGCTCGAGGAGGAGCGCCGCGACGAGGGAAAGCAGGCTCATGGCTTCGAACGTGATGGCGCGGACGATCAGCTTTTCAGGAAAGAATACAAGTTCATGAGCATCCCGGCCGTAGCTCCCCAGATGTAGTACCGCTGATACGGGATGGCGTAGTAATGGCGCACGCGGCCTTCGTGTACGACGCTGTTGCGCTGGTGGTTCGCGGGATCGAGCAGGAACTCCAGGGGCACTTCGAACACTTCGGCCACCTCGAATTCGTCGAGGCGGAGCTCAAGCGGCGGGGTCACGAGGCCGACCACCGGGGTCACGCGATAGCCGGTCACCGTAACGTACTCGTGCAGTTCTCCGAGCACTTCCACTCGCGCGGCCGCGAGACCGATCTCCTCTGCGGCCTCCCTCAAGGCAGTCTCCGCGGCGTGCGCGTCTCCGGGCTCGCAGCGGCCGCCGGGAAAACTGATCTGTCCGGCATGGTCGTTGAGGTGCGCGGTACGGCGCGTAAACAGAACCGTAAGCCCGCTCTCGCGTCTTACCAGAGGCACGAGCACCGCGGCGGGCCGGATTTCCCGATCACTGCGCCAAAGGTGGCCGTCTCCCGAAGTCACCGGCTTGACCGTTCGCGCCCCGGCAAAACGCGAGCGCAGTTCGTCAGGCGTGGAGACGGGTGAATTCATTTGACGAA
>VBDE01000089.1:4199-6161 GCA_005883665.1 Betaproteobacteria bacterium | reverse complement strand
CTTCCCGAACTGCAGGATCTGAAGGGGCGCTCGGTCGTGATCTTTCGCGGGCAGGGCGGGCGCGAATGGCTGCGAACGAGACTCGAAGCACGGGGCGCGCGAGTCGAGTACGCCGAATGCTACCGCCGCGCGCGGCCCGACGCCGACGCGGGAGGGCTCCTCGCCCGCTGGCAGAGGGGTGGAATCGAAGCGGTCTCGATTACCAGCGCCGAAGGCTTGGCGAATTTCTTCGAAATGCTGGGCCCTACGGGCAGGGGATACTTGCGCGCGACCCCGGTGTTCGTTCCGCATCCGCGGATCGCGCTTGCCGCGCGCAGGCTCGACGTGCGGGAGATCGTTGTGACCGGGCGTGGCGATGTTCGCACCGTCGCTGAGATGACGGCTTTTTTTGCTAAAGTATGATCGCCTCTCATCAAGGGTTGGCTCACGCATGGAAAACGACACGTCCGGGACCGAGCGAGCTTCGAAGCTCAAAGCCTGGCGCATTTCACCGACGGCGATCGCATTCGCATTGGTCGCACTGCTTTTAGCTTGGCAGTGGTACGACGGTGGCAACCGCATCGGCGCGTTGCGCGACGAGCTTGCTCAACGCGTGCGCGAAAGCGAGTCCGACAGCCGCGACGCGCGCCTCGCCGCGAGACAGGCACAGGAGGCGGCGCGCGAGGCGCAAGCGAAGGTCGCCCAGATCGAGTTGAAGCTCGCGGAATTTCAGAGTCAGCAGATCGGCCTCGACGCGCTCTACCAGGAGCTATCGCGCAGCCGTGACGAATGGGTGATCGCCGAAATCGAGCAAATCCTTACCATCGCCTCGCAACAACTGCAACTCACCGGCAACGTCCAGGTGGCCTTGGCCGCGTTGCAGACGGCCGACGCGCGCCTCGCGCGCTCGGGCCGCCCCCAGTTCCTGCCGTTGCGCAAGGTTTTCGCCCGCGACATCGAACGTCTCAAGACCGCGCCCGGCCTCGATGTTCCGGGAATTGCCGCGAAACTGGATCAGTTGATCGCGGGCGTGGATTCCCTGCCGCTCGTGCAGGAAGCTCGCCCGCAGGCGACGGCCGCCGCCAAGCGTGAAGCCGATGGGTTATGGGAAAGGCTGGTCGCGGAGTTGCTCGGCGAGCTCAAGCAGCTCGTCAGAATCCAGAACATGGAAGGCTCCGACCCGGCGTTGCTCACCCCGCCGCAGGCGTTTTTCTTGCGCGAGAACCTGAAACTGCGCCTGCTGAACGCGCGGCTTGCGCTGCTTGCGCGCGACGAAACCACTTACCGCAGCGACGTGAATGTCGCGGCAAGCTGGCTTGCGCGATACTTCGATACGCATTCTCGCGCCGCCGCGGCGATGGCGGTGAGCCTGAAGCAGCTCGGCTCAGGCGGCATAGGGGTCTCGCTTCCGACGATCGGCGAAAGCCTTGCGGCGGTGCGCGCTTACAAGCCAATTCGGAAGCAGGCCGGGCAATGAGAGGCTTGCTATGGTTGCTTGTCCTATCGGCGCTCGCCGTGGCGCTTTCGCTGGCGATGCGAGGCCACGGCGCTTACGCGCTGTTCGTCCTGCATCCGTGGCGCGCCGAGATTTCGCTCAACCTGCTCGCTGTTCTTCTGATCCTCGTCTTCGCAGCCGGTTACTTTCTGCTCAGAGTAGTGTGGCATGCCCTGAGGCTTCCTTCGCATGTGCGCGCCTTTCGTGAACGGCGGCGGGATGAAAAAGGGCGCGCAGCGGCGCTGGGGGCGATACGGGCGCTCTTCGAGGGCCAATTTGTCCGCGCTGAGAAACTCGCCTCGGGGGCGGCCGAACTGGGCACGGCCCCGGGTCTCGCGAGTCTTCTTGCGGCACGTGCGGCGCAGAAGCTGCGGCAATTCGGCCGGCGCGATCAGTGGCTAGAGCGGGCGAAGGAAGGGGACGGCGAATGGCGTCTCGCGCGTTTGATGACTGCGGCGGAGCTCCTGCTGGAGGAAAGGCGCTTCCTC